>JAJTHJ010000095.1 GCA_021298875.1 Burkholderiales bacterium
CGGGGTCGAACCTTGTCGGCATCGCCGGCTTCGCGCTGCTTGCCTCCGCCGTCACCGGGCTCGTGCTCGCCTGGCCGCGCCGCCGCGCCGACTGGGCGCGGCTGCTGCGCATCAACCTGCGCGCCCATGCGACGCGCATCGCCTTCGACGCGCATCGCGCCGGCGGTGCGCTGGCCGCGCTGCTGCTGGTGCTCGCCACCGTCACCGGCAGCACGCTGGTCTACACCAACTACGCCAACTACGCGCGCGATCTGGTCGGCCTGTTCTCGCGCGTGGAGTCTTTTCCGACCGTGCCGTGGCGCGGCGCGCCGCCGGACGGGCCGGCACCGCTCGGCGTGCTGATCGAGCGCGCGCAGCGCGCGTACCCGCAGCACGCGCTGGTCGAGATACGCATGCCCACCGGCCAGTGGACCGGCTACGAGTTCCCGCTGCGCGCCGCCAGCGACATCCACCGCCAGGGCGACACGATCCTGCACGTGCACCCGGCCAGCGGCGAAGTGCTGGTCGAGCGCAGCGACGCCACGCGCAGCGCCGGCGAGGCGTTCATGCATTGGCTGCACTCGTTGCACACCGGCAGCGCGTTCGGCCGCGGCGGCCTGCTGGCGATGGCCGCGGCGGGCGCGGCGCCGCTCGCTGCTGCTGGTGGGCACCGGCCTGTGGGTGTGGCTGCGCAAGAAGCGCGGCGAGCGCATCGCCGCCGCCAAGCGGACCGCGCGCGCCGGGTGAGGGTCGCACGCGCGGTCCGGGCCGTGGCGGACGTGCCACCGATGGCGATTACGCGCCGCGATAGACGTTGGCGATGGCCGGCATGGTTGCCGTCTTGGCGCGCGGCGCCGCGCCCTGCGTCGGGACCGTCGCGCCCGCCAGGCCGGGGTAGCTCTCGCGCGCCAGCTTGACATCGGCCGCGCTGTGCTTGACGGCAGCGCGGGCGTCGATCGCGTCGGTAGGGACGAAGCTCGCGGCCAGCGCGCGGTCGGCATCGTCGGCGCGGGCGGCCAGCGGCGCGGCGGCAGTCAGGGCGGAAACGAGGGCAAGAATCGAAGTACGGTTCGTCATGACTATCTCCTTCGCGAAGTTTGGCTTCCGGTGTCCCGCGCCAATCGCGAGCACGTAGCAATCAGTCGCCGCGCCTGCCCAGCGATTACGGGTCGATCACCGAAAAAAAGGTGACGCGGATCGCGTAAGAAAACGCCGTACCGCGCGAGCGCTGCGCTACCTTCGGCGCACGCGCGCGCCGCCGCGGCGCGCGGGCGCGGCCAGCGCGAGCGCGGCGTCGGCTTGCCCCATCGCGATCCGCGCCGCAATCGTCTGCGGCGAAAAGTCGGCGGGCCCGCCGAGGTCTTCGGGCCGCTGCGGACGGATCAAGGTGAGCTTGTCCACGCGACGGTGCTGCTTGAGCTTGATGTAGGCGGGGTGCTTGCGCACGGGACTCGTGGCCGGCAGCGCACGATCGACCTCCAGCATCAGGTCGAGCTGCGCGTTCATCCACTGGTATAGCTTCATGTCGCTCTGAAACTTGCCGAAGAACACCAGCTCGAAGGCGCGCTGGATCGTTTCGGTCATATCGCGCGGCGCGCCGGGCGCACGAGCGAACAAGTCGACGACGATCAGCTCCCACTGCGCAGCGCGACGCTGCTGGTTGTGCGCCTCGATCGCGTTGATCGCCGGCCGCAACGGGGCGTTGCTGATCAACCCGCCGTCCCAATACTCGCCGCCGTCCACCGCCAGCGCGGGAAAAATCGGCGGCAAGCTGGCGCTGGCCGCGATGTGCCGCGCGGTCAACCCCTGCCGGTTGGAAAACTCCACCAGCTTGCCGGTCTTGACCTCGACCGCGGTGGCGATCACCTCCGTATTCGACGCATTGAGCCGCTCGAAGTCCACCCACTCTTCGAGCGCCGCGAGCAGCGGCGCGTTGTCGTACATCGAGGTCGCCAGCATCGGCATGGCGAAGTACGCCGGGTTGGGCCGGTACAGCCCGGCGGGCAGCGGCAGCGTGTGCGCGAAGAGGCTGGGCACGAAGGGGTTGATCGGCATGGCAAAGCGCTGCCACAGGTCGTCCAGCGTGGCGGCGGCGTCGCCGCGGCTGGCGACGAAGACCGCCGCCATCAGCGCGCCGATCGAGCAGCCGGTGACGATCTCGCAGCGCCGCCCTGCCGCCAGCAGCGCCCTGAGCACACCCGCCTCATAGGCGCCGAGCGCCGCCCCGCCCTGCAACACCAGCGCGGTGCGCGTCTCGACGGCCGGCGCCTTGCTGCGTGCCATGTCGCCTTCCTTGGGTCGCCCGGATGCAACGAAGCGTAGCCTGCGTCGGCCCGCCGTTTCCGTTTCGCGTTTCACTTTTCACGTCGCACGCCGCCCCCGCCACGCGCTCCACAGGCTGTCGGCGGTGAACAGCGCAAGCGCCACCCACACCATCCCGTAGCCGACGAGTTTGGTTCCGCCGAAAGGTTCGTGGTACAGCCACACGCCGAGCATCAGTTGCAAGGTCGGCGCGACGTACTGCAACAGGCCGAGGGTCGAAAACGGAATCCGCCGCGCGCCGGCGGCAAACAGCAGCAGCGGCACCGCGGTGATCGGCCCGGACAACGCGAGCAAGGCTTGCAGCGACAGCGGCCCCTGCACGAAGTGATTCGCGCCCTGCGCGGCCAGCCACAGCAGATAGGCGCCGGCGAGCGGGACGAGCAGCATCACCTCGACCGAAAAGCCTTCGATCGCGCCCAGCGGCGCTTTCTTGCGCAGCAGCCCGTAGCCGGCAAACGAGAACGCCAGTACCAGCCCGATCCACGGCAACTGCCCGGCCTGCGCGGTGAGCCAGGCCACCCCGCCCGCCGCCAGCGACGCGGCCGCCCACTGGGCGTTGCGCAGCCGCTCGCGCAGCAGCAGCGCACCGATCGTCACGTTGACCAGCGGGTTGATGAAGTAGCCCAGGCTCGCGTCGACCACCTGCCCGGCGTTGACCGCCCAGATGTAAAGACCCCAGTTGACCGACACCAGCGTGGCGCTGGCGACGAACCAGCGCGACGCGCGCGGCGTGCGCGCCACCGCCGGCAGCCAGCGCCACTGGCGCAACGCGGTCAGCAACACCGCCACCAGCACCAGCGACCAGACGATCCGGTTGGCCAGGATCTCCAGCGCCGGCACCGCCGCCACCGCCTTGAAGTAGACGGGGAACACGCCCCACAGCACGTAGGCGGCGAGCGCGTAGAGCATGCCGCGGTTCATTGACAGGCGATGGACAGGCGCATTGGACGCATCCGTCGCAACGATCGACCCCGGACAATCAATCGGCCCCCATGGCGCCATTTGTCTGGACAACGTCGTTCTGCCGCGACACGTTCGAGCGTAGCGCGAAGGCCATGCTCGTCCCGCGCGCCAAGCGAGCGGCCGCGCCATGCCCAGCCGCAACATCGGCGTCTTGCGGTTACGGCCACCACGCCGCTCGTCGCATACAGCGTGAACGTCTGACCCGCCCCACACTCGGTGCCACAGCGGCCTTGCAGCGCAGCATCGCTGGCTACAATGGCCGACACTCGATTTCCCCAGCTTCACGCTCGATGAGCACCCGCGGCAAGACCGGCAAGCCCGCGCCCGACAAGGCGACGAGCCACGTCACGAACTTCATCCGCAACATCATTGCCGACGATCTGGCGCGCGGCACCTACGTGCCACGCAGCTGGGCCGGCCGCCCCGGCGTGTACGACATCCACGAGCAGGCGCCGCCCGACCCGGCCAAGATCCGCACGCGCTTTCCGCCTGAGCCGAACGGCTATCTGCACATCGGCCACGCCAAGAGCATTTGCCTCAATTTCGGCCTGGCGCGCGACTACGGCGGGCGCTGCCATATGCGCTTCGACGACACCAACCCGGTCAAGGAAGACCAGGAGTACGTCGATTCGATTCTGGAGTCCGTGCGCTGGCTGGGCTTCGACTGGGTGCACGGGGCGGAGAGCAACCTGTATCACGCCAGCGACTACTTCGAAGAGATGTACCGCTGCGCCGAGCATCTGATTGCCACCGGCTATGCCTACGTGGACGAGCAGACCGCCGAAGAAATGCGCGCCACCCGCGGCACGCTGACCGAACCGGGCCGCGACTCGCCGTACCGCGACCGGCCGGCTGAAGACAGCCTGCGCCTGTTCCGCGAGATGCGGGCGGGCCAGCACGCGGAAGGCAGCATGGTGCTGCGCGCGCGGATCGACATGGCCTCGCCCAACATCAATCTGCGCGACCCGACCATTTACCGCATCCGCTTTGCCGAACACCACATGACCGGCAACGCGTGGTGCATCTACCCGATGTACTCCTACGCGCACCCGCTGGAAGACGCGCTGGAGAACATCACGCATTCGATTTGCACGCTGGAGTTCGAGGCGCAGCGACCGTTTTACGACTGGACGCTGGAGCGCTGCGTGCCGGCGCTGCGCGCGCCGCAACTGGCGCAGGTGCGCGCGCTGCTCGACACCATTTACGACGCAGGGCTGGAGTCGCGCCGCGAGTTCGCGCTCGTCTGCCGCAACCGCGCCGACAAGCTCGGCCAGACGCGCTGGGAGCGGCGGGTGGAAGCGATGTTCGCCTCCTGGAGCCACAACCCCGACCTGGCGGCCAGCGACGCCGACGAGTTCTTCAAGCTGCTGCGCCACCACACCGAGCAGTTCACGCCGCTGTTGCAGCACGCACTCGACGCGCGCCGACCGAACCCGTTCATGTTGCCGCATCAGCATGAGTTCTCGCGCCTGAACCTGACCTACGTGGTAATGAGCAAGCGCAAGCTGATCCAGTTGGTCGAAGAGCAGCGCGTCGGCGGCTGGGACGACCCGCGCATGCCGACGATCTACGGTCTGCGCCGGCGCGGGTACACGCCGAGCGCGCTGCAGCTCTTTGCCGAGCGGATCGGTGTGTCCAAGAGCGACGCGTGGATCGACTACGCGATGCTCGAGCAGGCGCTGCGCGACGATCTGGACCCGCGCGCGCCGCGCGCCGCCGCGGTACTGCGGCCGCTCAAGCTCATTCTCGACAACGTGCCCACCGGCCACGTCGAGGACTGCCATGCCCCGGTGCACCCGAACCGGCCGGAACTCGGCCAGCGCACGATTCCGTTTGCGCGCGAGTTGTGGATCGAGGCCGACGACTTCATGGAGCAGCCCGCGCCCGACTTCTACCGGCTGGCGCCAGGGCAGTTGGTGCGGCTGCGCTACGCCTACGTGATCCGCTGCACCGGCGTGGAGAAAGACGCCGCCGGCAATGTGCTGACCGTACATGCCGACATCCTGCCCGACACCCGCAGCGGCACGCCAGGGGCCGCGAGCGTCAAGACCAAGGCCGCGATCCACTGGCTGCCGGTGCTTGCCAGCGTGCCGGCCGAGGTGCGGCTGTACGACCGGCTCTTTACCGTGCCGCACCCCGATGCCGGCGATGGCGACTTCCGCGACCTGATCAACGCCGACAGCCTGCATGTGCTGCAAGCGAGAGTGGAGCCGGCTCTGGCGCAGGCCGCGCCCGACGACAAGTTCCAGTTCGAGCGGCTGGGCTACTTTGTCGCCGACCGGGTCGATCACACCGCGGTAAAGCCGGTGTTCAATCTGGCGGTGACGCTGCGCGGGGCGGGCGGCTGATACCGGCCACAGTACCCGGGACTTAGCTTTCGTTCATGAGAGATGCACTCAAGCCTCGGATAGAGCTCGCCATGTGGCGCGAGGCGTTCGTAGCGGCGGCGCTCGCCGCCGACCAGGAAGTCGCCCGACATGGCCTCGTCTACGACGGCGACGAAGTGCTCGCCTATCTGCGCGACAAACTCGCGCGCCGCCCCGCGCGATACCCACGCGAGCGTCGCCTCGACGCGCGGCGGTGAATCGGCCTCGCTCGGAAGCGCAGGTCTGTCGTTCCCGCGCAGGCGGGAATCCAGACTTATCCATGAGCCTCACCATGTTGGAGCATCCACGCTCCCACCCCAACCCTCCCCCGCAGGCGGGGGAGGGAGTAAACCCGCTCCCCTGCGAAGCGGGGGTGTGGCTGGGGCGGGGGCCCGGTTCATGAGCCGAAGTTGGGATGCAAGAGCGTCCAGCGGTCTCCCCAGACACGCCGGTCTCGTCGTACCTGAGGTCCGCCGTCAAGGCACAGCCGCCTATACTGACTTCGCCGTCCGCGGGAGCAAAGCCATGACCACCGGAATCGCTTACGAAGTTCTGTTGCCCGAGCAACTGGCGGCGCGCTGGCGCCAGTTGCAGCGCGAGTCGGGCGGACCGGATTTTTGCGAGATCGACGCCTACGGAGACGTGATAGAGATGAACCCTCCCGCGAAACCGCATCAACGGATCGTGCGATCGCTGATGGCCCAGATTGAGGAACAACTCGGCGGCGAAGCGCTGCCCGGTATTGGAGTGGTCACAAGCATCGGCGTGCGCGTACCCGACGTGTGCTGGCAGCCGCGCCCCACCGACGACGACCCCGCGCAACCCGCGCCGGACATCTGCGTCGAAGTGCGCTCACCCGACAACACCCGCGCCGAGCTCGACGCCAAGATCGCCGCCTATCTGCAGGCCGGCTGCCGCGAGGCGATTCTGGTGGAACTCACCGGGCGCGTCCGTTTCTTCGGTGCGGAAGGCGAGCGCGCGGCGAGTGCGTTTGGATTGCGGCTGCAAGTGCCAGCGGGGACTTATCCTCGGTAGCGCTGCCGCACGCCTCGCTCGAGCCGACGCGTATTCAGGAGAAGCGGACGCACTCCGCCCCGTTCACAAGCCGAGTTCTGTCTGCGTGGCCGCGCCGGTAGCGTCGGCTTGACGTAGCGCCCGCGGTCGGCCTCTTGGACGCGCCTCGCGGCGCGCGCCAAGCGCCCGCGCCACCTTGGCCAGAAAGCGGCTATCCCCGATGGGCGGGTTCTGGTTGAGCGCCAGCCGCAGATCGGCCGCCGCCTCGGCATCCAGTTGCGCGCCCGACAGCGCGCGGTACGCCGCCTGCCGGCGCGCCGCATCGGCGCCGAGCGCAAGATACAGCGGGTGCGGCGTCAACAGCGCATCCTCGCGCCCGAGCGCGTTGGCGCGGTAACTCGTCCAGCGGTAGTGCGCCGGATAGTCCACCATCGCCGCTCGCACCGGGTTGAGCTCGATATAGCGCTGGCAGGCGAGCAGGTAAGTCTCGGCCTGCACCAGCGAAGATTTGTACCGACTGTCCCACAGTGTGCCGGTGCGGCGGTAGGTCTTGTTCACGTACTGCACGTAACGGCGGCCCAGCACGATGATGAGCCCCGAGACCGCCGTCGCACGCGCGGGCGTCAGCAACAGATGGACGTGGTTGGTCATCAGCGCGTAGGCGTGCAGCGCGCAGTAGGCGTCGGCCAGCGCGCGGCCGAGCCAGTGCAGGTAGCAGTGGTAGTCCTCTTCGGCGAAGAAGCAAGGCTCGCGGTTATGGCCGCGCTGCACGATGTGGAGCGGGACACCGTCGAGATGGGCGCGCGGGCGGCGGGGCATCGCGGCAGGTTAACACGCAAGGCAACCCAAGTTGAAGTTGGCCCCTTTTTCAATGTCCAAACAAAACGGCCTCGGGATCACCGAGGCCGTCGAGGAAAGGTGAAGGGGTCGGGAAAATAAATCGAGCCTGACCCCTTTAATTATTTAATTCTTTAATTATTTACTACCGACGGCAGTCCGCGGGTGCAAAATCTGCCGGCAGAGTCCCGGGATTCACGCCGACGAAGGCTATACCACCGTTAGCCCCGGCTGCTAGGCACCTCCAGCGAATGGAATCTTGATTTGGTGCGAACGCCGCAGTTGCGACCGGCAGAGCTTCAGGGGTCGTATTCCCGTCAGCGCCTCCACCGGTAAACGGCACCAAAACCAGCGTCGCGGCGGCCGGGTTGCCGCCAGTAAGGTTATCCTGAAACGTAATCGTAACCGCACCAGATACAGCGTCGATCGCAATGTTGTTTACAAACCGAGACTCCGTAGGACTTGTGTAGCCTCGTGCATATCCATCTACGTTGTCCACAGCTGCTTGCCATATGTCACCAACATTAGTCTTTGCCACAGACGCCAGACTCATCCCTTCCGTCACCCGAGTCCGCGTGATGTATGTTTGGTACTGAGGAATTGCGATTGCGGCCAAAACGGCAATGATCGCCACGACGATCATCAGTTCCATCAGAGTGAAACCACGCTGCGCGCGGCGGATATAACGTTGCATCTGCACTCTCCATGAAAGCGCTCGGACGATTCCGAGTCGTGGCGAACTCTGAATCAAGCTTCGTGCCAGAGGCTATACCGTGAATCTTGTCAGGTTTGCGCAAGCGCGGGCTTCGCTCCAAGCATCTTTGCCAACCAAGTCTTTGATTCGTCAACAGCAGACTCCGTCTTCGACGGTGGCTGCGCCGCCTGAAGCAGCCACGCTACTCGCTACAACATGGCGGACGTTACGCGTGCGACAAAAAACGTCAGCGGCCTGCCGCGTTTGGGCAGCTATTCTCTCCAGAGGCACCGGAACGGGCGTGTCGTCCAGATCGACGCATGCACCAAGCAGCACCAACCACCAGTGCTGGATTCCCGCTTCCGCGGGAATGACATGCCTCGACTGTACGTACGACCAGGGAGCGGAAACGACGTGCCATTGGTTGGCGATGGAAGCCAACGCAGAAAAGTCGGTTGCCCCGCCTGCCCGCCGGTCTCCCGCCATCCGGCCCCGCCACCGCAGATCACTCGCCCGCCACGCCAACCCGGCAAAGCACCACGGTCTCGTTATCGCGCCCGCCACCTTCGTTGGCGAGTGCGATCAGGCGGTCGGCGACTTCGTCCAGCGGGTGCCCGGCCGCAGCGAGTTCGCTCGCCAGTTGCTCGGCGGAGACGGACTCGATGGCGCCGTCGGTGCACAGCATCAGCAGATCGCCGGCGCACAGGTCGAGGCTGCGGATCTCGGGTTCGACGGCGGCCTCTACGCCCAGCGCGCGGGTGACGAGGTTCTTGGCCGGCATCTGGCGGGCTTCCTGCTCGGTCAGCATGCCGGCGTCGAGCAGTTCCTGCGAAAAGGAGTGGTCGCGGGTCAGTTGCTCCAACTCGCCGTCGCGCAGGCGATACAAGCGAGAGTCGCCGGCGTGTGCGACCCAAAGCCGGTCGCCGACGATCCAGGCGACGACGATGGTGGTGGCCATGCCCTCGAAGGCGCTGCTGCTGGTGGACGCCTTGTGAATGTCGCGGTTGACGCGTTCGAGGTGCTCGCGCAGCGTCTGCTCGGGGTCGAAAGACTCACCGGCGGCGGCGCGGGCAGCGACGAGGTCGGTCAGCAGCGAGCTGACGGCGAGCGTGCTGGCCACCTCACCGGCGTTGTAGCCGCCGAGGCCGTCGGCGACGATCAGCAGGCCATCGTCGGGATCGACGCCAAAGGCGTCCTCATTGAGCTGACGCACACGGCCGGGGTCGCTGCGGGCGGCGATGTCGAGCGGGAAGATCGATCCCATCAGGCACTCCCCGCAGCGCGGGCACGGCGCCGCTCCAGCAGTTTGGCGACTACCACGACGAACAGCGCCCCGGCCGCACTGGCGGCGTAGCCGACCACATCGGCGTCGTCCAAGAGCGGGGCAACGAGGGTATCGCCGACGATCAACCCGCCGGCAATCCAGCCAAGCAGTGCACCGCCGGCCAGGATGATGAGGGGGAAGCGATCCAGCAGCTTCAAAACGATCTGGCTGCCGAAGACGATGAAGGGCACGCTCACCAGCAGGCCAAAGACGATCAGCCCGACCTGATGACCGGGGTCGGCCTGCTCGGCGACTCCGGCAATGGCAATCACGTTGTCCACGGACATGACGAGGTCGGCAACGATGATGGTCTTGATCGCCGCCCACAGCTTGATGCTGGCGGCGACGTCGCCATGACCGTCTTCGGGTGGCGGGGCGATCAGCTTGACGCCAATCCACAGCAACAAAAGCCCACCCACCAGCTTGAGCAGCGGCAGCTTGAGCAACGCCACGGCAAAAAGAATCAGCACCACGCGCAGGGCGATGGCGCCAGCCGCACCCCAGATGATGCCGAGCCGCCGCTGCTTTGCCGGGAGGCCGCGGCAAGCCAGCGCGATCACGACGGCATTGTCGCCCCCGAGCAGGATGTCGATCAGGATGATCTGGGCGATCGCGCCCCAGTCGAGCGTGCCGAACCACTGTAGTGCGGCGTCCATGTGTCTCCTCCGGTCTCGTGCCCGTGGAAGCGGGCATCCGGGTCGCCGCGCTATCCGGGTTCCCGCTTTCGCGGGAACGACACCCGTGGACGCGGCGTCTCGTTCCTCTCTACAACACGCTCTTCAACAACTGCCCGATCTCCGACGGATTCTTGGTGGTCTTGATGCCGCAGGCTTCCAGCACGGCGAGCTTTTCCTGCGCGGTGCCCTTGCCGCCGGAGATGATCGCCCCGGCGTGGCCCATCCGCTTGCCGGCCGGTGCGGTCACACCGGCGATGAAGCCCACCACCGGTTTGCGCATGTGCTCCTTGGCCCAGAGCGCGGCGGCTTCTTCGTCGCCGCCGCCGATTTCGCCGATCATCACCACGGCATCGGTCTCGGGGTCGTCGTTGAAGAGCTTGAGCACGTCGATGTGCTTGAGCCCATTGACCGGGTCGCCGCCGATGCCCACCGCGCTCGACTGCCCGAGGCCGAGTTCGGTCAACTGCCCCACCGCTTCATACGTCAGCGTGCCGGAGCGGGAGACCACGCCGATGCGGCCCTTGCGGTGGATGTGGCCGGGCATGATGCCGATCTTGATCTCTTCCGGCGTGATCGTGCCGGGGCAGTTGGGGCCGAGCAGCAGGGTCTTGCGCCCTTCGCGGCGCATGCGGTCGCGTACTTCGATCATGTCGCGCACGGGGATGCCCTCGGTGATGCAGATGACGAGATCGAGGTCGGCTTCGACCGCTTCCCAGATGGCGGCGGCCGCGCCCGGCGGCGGCACGTAGATCACGGACGCGTTCACGCCCGCCTTGTCGCGCGCCTCGCGCACGCTGGCGTAGATCGGGATACCTTCGAAGTCCTCGCCGGCTTTTTTTGGATTGACGCCGGCGACGAAACAGTTACGCCCGTTGGCATAGTCGCGGCAGGCGCGCGTGTGGAACTGCCCGGTCTTGCCGGTGATGCCCTGCGTGACCACGCGGGTGTTTTTGTCGATCAGGATGCTCATGCTGTATTCGCCCTTGCCGTGCTGCCGTTCTTCCGTCGCCCCGGCGAAGGCCGGGGCTCAGTGTCTTTCACGGCTCTAAGTGTTGAGACAAATCGTTCCAGTAAGGATTGCTCTCTTCGATCAAGCGCAGCTTCCACGCGCGCTTCCATTCCTTGATCCGCTTTTCGCGGGCGATAGCACTTTCTGCCGACGGGTGTAGCTCGTACCAAACAAGCTGCTTGATGTCGTACTTGCGCGTGAACCCCTCGACAAACCCTTCCTTGTGTTGCCACACCCGCTTGGCGAGGCCGGAAGTCACGCCGACATACAACGTGCCGTTACGACCGCTTGCAAGAATGTAGACGGCGAACCGTTTCTCGTCGTTCATTTCGAATCGAATGTACGTTGCCCCGGCACAAGCTGGGGCCCAGTGCCATTCCGGTCGAAAGTCGCTGGGCCCCGGCCTTCGCCGGGGCGACAGTGCCTATAGCGCGCGTGCCCTCCTCATCGAATGACCACCCTACCCGCGGCGGCAACCGTTACTGCCGCCCGCCCTTCGCCGCCGCCACCACGCGCTGCGCCGCTTCGGCCATGGTGTTGGCGGCGATGATCGGAAGGCCCGAGTCGGCCAGGATTTTCTTGCCGAGGTCTTCGTTGGTGCCTTTCATCCGCACCACCAGCGGCACCTTCAAGCTCACCGCGCGCGAGGCGGCGATCAGGCCCTCGGCGAGGGTGTCGCAGCGCATGATGCCGCCAAAGATGTTGACGAGGATCGCCGCCAGCTTGGGGCTGCGCAGCATGATCTTGAAGGCTTCGGTCACTTTCTCTGTGGTAGCGCCGCCGCCCACGTCGAGAAAGTTGGCCGGCTCGCCGCCAAAGAGCTTGATCGTGTCCATCGTCGCCATCGCGAGCCCCGCGCCGTTGACGAGACAGCCGATGTTGCCGTCCAGCTGGATGTACGACAGATCGAACTTGCTCGCCTCAACCTCGGCGGGGTCTTCCTCGTCCAGGTCGCGCAGCGCCACGATCTCCGGATGGCGGTAAAGCGCGTTGGAGTCGAAGTTCATTTTCGCGTCCAGCGCAATGACGCGACCATCGCCGGTCAGGATGAGAGGATTGATCTCGGCCAGCGAGGCATCGGTTTCCCAGAACGCCTTGTACAGCCCCTGCAACGCTACGCGCGCCGCCGGAGCGGAAGCGGCGGGCACGCCGATCTTGGCGGCCAGATCGTCGGCCTCGGCGTTGGTCAGGCCACGCGTCGGATCGACGAACACCTTGTGGATCTTCTCCGGCGTGTGCGCGGCGACTTCCTCGATGTCCATGCCCCCTTCGCTGGAGGCCATCACACACACGCGTTGCGTGCCGCGGTCGACGACGATGCCAACGTAGAGCTCTTTCTTGATGTCGGCGCCCTCTTCGATCAGCAGCCGCCGCACCATTTGCCCGGCGGGGCCGGTCTGATGGGTGACCAGTTGCATGCCGAGGATGTTGCGGGCGTGCGTGCGCACGTCGTCGTGCGAGCGGGCGAGCTTGACTCCACCGCCCTTGCCGCGACCACCGGCGTGAATCTGCGCCTTGACGACCCACACGGGGCCACCGAGCTCGCGCGCGGCGGCCAGCGCCTCATCGACGTAGAAGCAAGGGATGCCGCGCGGCACCGGTACGCCGTACTTGCGCAAAATGTCCTTGCCTTGGTACTCATGGATTTTCATCGGGACTCACTCCGAAGTGCGGATGTCGGCCGGCGCCGTGTTGTGCCAACGCGGGTAGAAGCGCGCGACCGCCGGCCCGTCGGTACGCAGCGCGTGGCAGCGGTCGAGCTGGAAAGGCTTTTTCTCTTGCACGGCCGGTCCGCCCGCGTCGCCGCCCTGTGACTGGTCGCGCGTTTTGAATACTTCGCCGGCAAACCCCTGGATGGCGACAGTGGGCAGCACGGTGGCAAGCTCGGTCAGGTGCGTGCAGCCGCGCACGCCGCCCAGCCGCTCGCGCACGTGGCGGCGAAAGTCCTGGCTGAGGTTCAGCCCGATGAGCTTGCGGTAATCCGGGCCGATCGGGTCGCAGTAGCCGGGATAAGGCACCCAGGGCGAGTCGGCCGCCGCATCAACGATGGTCAGGTGCGTGTCGATGGTGATGCGCAACCGCATTTCGTGCACCGGATCGCCAGCCCTGCGCAAACCGGCAGCGAGGGGAAAGTCGCGCGACTTGGTGTCCACCAAGAGCGCCTCCAGGTCCCATAAGCCATCGTCGCGCGCGTAGGCGTCCACGCGGATCGAGCGGGTGTGGACGTGGCGGCGCGGCGTGGGCAAGGACATCAAAAGCGGCTACCCGCAGCAGGCGAAAAAACGCCGGGCAGAGGCTCGCCCGGCACGCGGGGATGTTATCACCGCGGGCGCAGCACGACGGCGCGCCGACCCGCGGAGTCATCCCCGCGCAAGCGAGAACGTCGCCTGCGCCTACTCCTCGTCTCCGCCGACCACCTTATGCACCACCTCGGCGGCAAAGCCGCGACCCGCGAGAAAGCGCATTTGCCGGGCTCGCTCGGCGGTGCTGGCAGGCGCACTGCCGAATTTCTTGCGCCACACGGCCCGCGCGCGGTCGAGCTCGCTGCCGGCGAGCGCGGCGGTCGCCGATCGCAGCAGGTCGCCCGCGATGCCTTTGTCCTTTAGCTCGTGGCGGATGCGAGCGGCGCCAAAGCGCCCGCTTCGCCGATGCACGAGCGCCTCGGCGAAGCGGGACTCCGAGAGCAGCCCTTTGCTGGCAAGCGCATCGAGCGTGCGCTCAACTTCGTCCGAATCTTTCGCATGCGGCGCCAGCCGCTGCGCCAACTCGGCGCGGCTGTGCTCGCGCCGAGCTTGCAACGCCAGTGCGCGCGCCAGCAGGGAAGGACTCCGGCGCGCGCTCAAGGCCGCTTACGAGGCCAGCGGCGCAGCGCGCTGCGTCACGCCGAGTTGCTCGCGAATCTTGTTTTCGATTTCGAGCGCCATCTCCGGGTGCTCGCGCAGGAACTCGCGCGCGTTGTCCTTGCCCTGGCCGATGCGCTCGCCGTTGTAGGCGTACCAGGCGCCGGATTTTTCGACGATGTTGTGCGCAGCGCCCAGATCGACGACCTCGCCCTCGCGCGAGATGCCTTCGCCGTAAAGGATGTCGAACTCGGCCTGCTTGAAGGGCGGCGCGACCTTGTTCTTGACAACCTTGACGCGCGTTTCGGAGCCGATCACTTCTTCGCCCTTTTTGATGCTACCGGTGCGGCGGATATCCAAGCGCACCGACGCGTAGAACTTGAGCGCGTTGCCGCCGGTGGTGGTCTCGGGATTGCCGAACATCACGCCGATCTTCATCCGGATCTGGTTGATGAAGATGACGAGGCAGTTGGTGCGCTTGATGGTCGCCGTGAGTTTGCGCAGCGCCTGGCTCATCAAGCGCGCTTGCAGGCCGGGCAGGGAATCGCCCATCTCGCCTTCGATCTCCGCCTTGGGCGTCAACGCGGCCACGGAGTCGATCACGATCAGATCGACACTGCCGGAGCGCACCAGCGCGTCGGCGATCTCCAGCGCCTGCTCGCCGGTGTCCGGCTGCGAGATCAGCAGTTCGGTGAGGTCAACGCCAAGCTTTTGCGCGTACTGCGCGTCGAGCGCGTGCTCGGCGTCGATGAAGGCGCAGGTGCCGCCGATCTTTTGCATTTCGGCGATCACTTGCAGCGTCAGCGTGGTCTTGCCGGAGGACTCCGGCCCGTAGATTTCGACCACCCGGCCTCTAGGCAGGCCGCCAACCCCGAGCGCAATGTCGAGGCCGAGCGAGCCGGTAGAGACGACCTGGATGTCTTCGACCACCTGGCCTTCGGCCAGCCGCATGATCGAGCCCTTGCCGAATTGCTTTTCGATCTGCGACAGCGCCGCCGCCAAGGCCTTTTGCCGCTCTTTGTTGTCGGTCACCAAAACGCTCCTTCCGTCGTCCATCGTCGTTTTCCTCTCAATCAGTGGTTACTGAACAAAATTACAGTACATACTGTATGCATGTTCAGTATCGGCGTCAAGTGGCGCCGCTGCGCGCGTAGACTGATCTTCAGGGAGAACAGGCGGCGTGAAAACCCCAGCCGCGGAATAAGGATACCCGGTGCGCATCCTGATCGCCGAAGACGATCCCGTGCTGGCCGACGGGCTGTCGCGCTCGCTGCGCTCGGCCGGTTATGCGGTGGACATGGTGGCGGACGGTGAGTCGGCCGACAGTGCGCTGACGGCCCAGGGCTACGACCTGCTGATCCTCGACCTCGGCATGCCGCGGCTGGCTGGGCTGGACGTGCTGCGGCGGTTGCGCGGTCGCGGCTCGGCGCTGCCGGTGCTGATTCTCACCGCGGCCGACAGCGTCGAGCAGCGCGTGCGCGGCCTGGACCTCGGCGCCGACGACTACATGGCTAAACCCTTTGCCCTGTCCGAGCTCGAGGCACGCGTGCGCGCGTTGACGCGCCGCGCCGCCGGCAGTCCGCAGAACCTGCTGCGCCACGGCCCGCTGACCCTGGATCGCGCCGGGCGTATCGCCGCCATCGAGCAGACGCCGCTCGACTTGTCCGCGCGCGAGCTCGGCTTGCTGGAAATCCTGCTGCAACGCGCCGGGCGGCTGGTCAGCAAGGAGCAACTGGTCGATCACCTGTGCGAGTGGGGTGAGGAGGTCAGCAACAACGCGATCGAGGTTTACGTGCACCGCCTGCGCCGCAAGCTGGAGCCGGGCGGTGTACGCATCGCTACCGTGCGCGGCCTGGGTTACTGCGTGGAGCGCCTGCCCGACAGCGCTTGAGCCGCCCGATGCCCGACGAGTCCCGCCCCGCGCCCCGCGTTGCGCCGGCACTGCCGCCGGCCCCCGCCCTGCCCGCCTCGCGCAACCCGCTGCGGCTGCCGCACGAGACGCGCTCGCTCTTTGGCGAGATCCTCGACTGGATGCTGGCGCCGCTGCTGCTGCTGTGGCCGATCACCATCACCATTACCTATCTCGTCGCGCAGAACATCGCCAACGCGCCGTTCGACCGCCAACTCGAACGCAGCGCACTGCTGCTGGCGCAACAGGTGCGCGAGCAACGCGGGCAGGCGCAACTGACGCCGCCCCTGCCGGTGGCCGACCTGGTCGGCACCGACGCGCTGGACGAGCCGCGCTTCATGGTGCTCGGCCTGCGCGGCGAACTGATCGCCGGCGAGCCCGACCTGCCGCTGCCGCCGGAAGAGGAGCCGACCGCTATCGGCGAAGTGCGCATGCGCGACGCCGAGGTGCGCGGCACGCCGATGCGGGTGGCGGCACTCTGGGTGCGGCTCACCGACCGCTCCGGCGCGCAGCCGATCCTGGTGCAGGTGGCCGAGCGCACCACCCGGCGCGAGCAGCTGACCAACGACATCATGCGCAGTGTGATCGTGCCGCAGTTCGTGGTGCTGCCGCTTGCGGTGGCGTTGGTGTGGTTCGGCCTGTCGCGCGGGCTGGCGCCGCTCAACCTGCTGCTGGCGCGCGTGCGGGCGCGGCGGCCGAACGACCTGTCGCCGGTCGAGCGGCATGCGGCACCGGAAGAGCTCGGCCCGCTGGTCGATGCCTTTAACGAGCTGCTGCGCCGGCTGAACGAGAACCTCGCCACGCAGAAGCGCTTTCTCGCCCATGCCGCGCACCAGATGAAGACGCCGCTCGCCGGCCTGCGCACGCAGGCCGAGTTGGCCCAACGGCAAACGGATCCGCAGGAACTCAAGCGCAGCCTGCGCCAGATCGCCGCCGCGGCCGGCCGCAGCGCGCACCTGATCGACCAGTTGCTGGCGCTGGCGCGCGCCGAACATCAGGCCGCGGAGAACACGGCATTCGTGACCGTCGACCTGACCGTACTGGCGCGCGATCTGGTGCGCGACCTGGTGCCGCAGGCCTTGGCGCGCGGGCTGGACTTCGGGGTGGAAACGCCGGGCGCGCCGGCGATCGTGGTCGGGCATCCGTTGCTGCTGCGCGAACTGCTGAGCAACCTTGCCGACAACGCTCTGCGCTACACGCCGGCCGGCGGCCAAGTCACCGTGCGCGTGCGCGTCGAGGCCCAACGCGTGCTGGCGGAGGTCGAGGACAACGGCCCCGGCATCCCGGTGGCGGAACGGCAACTTGTGTTCGAACCGTTTTACCGCGTGCTCGGCACCGACGCGGACGGCAGCGGCCTCGGGCTGGCGATCGTGAACGAGATCGCCACCCGCCACGGCGCGCGCCTGAGCATCGAGAACCACCCGGCGACCACCGACCCTGCGGCGCCGGGCACGCTGGTGCGGGTCGAGTTTGCTGCGGCGCCGATTTGACCGCAGCGGCCCGCCGCGCCCATAATTCGCGTCCTTTGCCGGTGGGCCTATCGAATTCGAGCCCGCACCTGCATGGCGGATTAGCTCAGCTGGTTAGAGCAGAGGAATCATAATCCTTGTGTCCGGGGTTCGAGTCCCTGATCCGCCACCACTTTCCCACATGCGCAGGCCCCTCACTGTGCGCCGAAGCGTCGTCGCCGCGATCGTCTTCTGGCCGCTGGCCCTCGCCGCGCAGCAACCCGAGCGGCGCGAGCTGCGCGGCAAACTCACCGTGATCCAGTGGCCGCTGGTGGAAATCGGCGGCAAGCGCCTGTACGCCGCGCCGGGCGCCAGGATCGTGAACACAAACAAGCTCACCCTCACCCCCAACATGGTCGCGCCGGATACGCGCGTGACCTACGAACTGGACGGGCAGGGACAGATCCGCGTCATCCGCATCGCCGCGCCGTAGCTCTGCCGGGGGGCGGCACTACAATCCGAGCTCGTCCTTCGCCGCCGGATCTAAACCGTGACCGCGAAAAAGCTCTACATCCGCACTTTCGGCTGCCAGATGAACGAGTACGACTCGGCCAAGATGGCCGACGTGCTCAACGCCGCGGAGGGTTTCGTCCCCACCGACGACCCGGCGCAAGCCGACGTGATTCTGTTCAACACCTGCTCGGTGCGCGAGAAGGCGCAGGAAAAGGTGTTCTCCGACCTCGGCCGAGTCAAGCACCTAAAGCGCCACAAACCAGAACTCGTGATCGGTGTCGGCGGCTGCGTGGCGAGCCAGGAAGGTGCGGCCATCGTCGAGCGCGCGCCGTTCGTGGACGTGGTGTTCGGCCCGCAGACGCTGCACCGGCTGCCGGCGCTGATCGAGCGGCGGCGTGCGACGGGCCGCGCCCAGGTGGACATCTCCTTCCCGGAGATCGAGAAGTTCGACGCGCTGCCGCCGCCACGGGTGGAGGGTGCGAGTGCCTTCGTCTCGATCATGGAAGGCTGCTCCAAATACTGCTCGTTTTGCGTGGTGCCGTACACGCGCGGCGAAGAAGTCTCGCGCCCGCTCGCCGACGTGTTGACCGAGGTGGCCGATCTCGCCGCCCAAAGTGTGAAGGAGATCACGCTGCTCGGCCAGAACGTCAACGCCTGGCGCGGTGAGGACGACGGCGCGCCGGCGGACTTCGCGCTGCTGCTCGACTACGTGCACGAGATGCCGGGTCTCGAGCGCATCCGCTACACGACCTCGCACCCCAAGGAATTCACGCAACGGTTGATCGACGCGCATGCGCGGCTGCCCAAGCTGGCCGGCCACGTGCACCTGCCGGTACAGGCCGGAAGCGACCGCGTGCTGGCGGCAATGAAGCGCGGCTACACCGCGCTCGAATACAAGTCGATCGTCCGGCGGCTGCGCGCGGCGCGGCCGGAGGTGTCGCTGTCGTCGGACTTTATCGTCGGTTTTCCGGGCGAGACGGAAGAAGACTTCGAGCGCACGCTGGCGCTGGTGCAGGAGTTGAACTTCGACGCGAGTTTCAGCTTCGTCTACAGCAAGCGGCCCGGCACGCCGGCGGCCGATCTGCCCGACGACACACCGCAGGAGATCAAGCTCGCGCGGCTGCAACGCTTGCAGGCGCAGTTGAACGCGCAGCAGGCGGCCATCGGCGCGGCGATGGTGGGCAGCGCGCAGCGCGTGTTGGTCGAAGGCCCGTCGAAGAAGAGCGCCGCCGAACTGATGGGCCGTACCGAGAACAACCGGATCGTCAACTTCGCGGCGCCGGCGCGCTTGATCGGGCAGATGGTCGACGTGCGGATCGTCGAGGCGCTGCCGCATAGCCTGCGCGGCGAGCTGCTGCTGCGCGAGACGGTGGCGGCATGAGCACCGCCAAGGTGTTGACCTTCAGCATTGACGCCGACAACACCGCGCTCGCCCACCTCGCCGGCCCGCTGGATGCGAACCTGCGGCAGATCGAGACCGAGCTCGACGTAAGAATCGCCCGCCGCGGCGCTCAGTTCCGCATCGCGGGCGCGCGCGAGCCGAAGCCGATCCGCGTCAGGAACATCTTCATCTGCTCGGGCGTGGTGTTCTGCGCTTCGTCGAGGATAACGAAGGCGTTGTTCAGCGTCCGCCC
>JAJTHJ010000169.1 GCA_021298875.1 Burkholderiales bacterium
ACCGCGGCTATCGCGCACCAGACAGGAAGAACGCCGCGCGCGCCATGTCGATCCGGCCCGATACGCCGGACGGGTTGAAGCCCAAAGACCTGCTCGGCGTACCTTGGCGGCTCGCCTTCGCCCTTCAGGAAGACGGCTGGTTCCTTCGCTCGGATGTCGTTTGGCACAAACCCAACGCGATGCCCGAAAGCGTCAAAGACCGCCCCACCCGCGCACACGAATACCTGTTCCTGCTCAGTCGTAGCGAGCGCTACTACTACGACCACCATGCCGTGCGCGAGCCAACCGCCAACAATCAATGGCGGGCGCGCCGCTCGGTGTGGAACGTGCCGACGCAAACGTCCGGAGTCGAGCACTTCGCGGCGTTCCCGCCGGCGTTGATCGAACCCTGCATCCTGTCGTCCAGTCGCCCCGGCGACTTCGTCCTGGACCCGTTCTTCGGTTCCGGGACGGTCGGGCTCGTGTGCCAGCGACTGGGCCGACGGTTCGTCGGCATCGAGTTGAATCCGCGTTACGTGCAGATCGCCATCGAGCGGATCGGCCTGTTCGATCCACGCGTGGTGCGGCTACTGGCGGCGTAAATGTACTCCTTTCCTCAGCCCATCCAGCAGTTCGCGTTCGCCGCCGCGCTGCGGGCGGCGCGCGAAGAGTTCCTGCAGCAGGCGCTTGGGGCGACCGTGGCCGTCATTCCATTGGCGACGCTCGACGCCGAACTGGGTGCGCACGCATCGTCACCCGCCGTGTCGGCGTTGGCGAGCCGGGGGCTGCGCGGAGAGCTGCTGTTCTGCGTGCCCTGCGTTTTGCGCGCGAATCCGCGCCTGCTCGCGTACTACCGTCTGCTGCTGGGCTACAGCCAGAAGAGCTTTTACTCCACCGCGACGGGACTTGCCGTGTTTCGTCAGATGGAGGATTCCGGCAGGCTCTCGGACAAGGCCGCGGCGCGCCTGACGACGCTGTGCTCTGCGTTGAACGCCGCGGCGGCCACGCTGCTCGAAGGACTGGGCAGCGCTCAGGTCACTGCGGCGCTGCTCGACGACCTCGCACTGTTGACGCTCGGACCGCAGTTGCGCGGCGGCGCCAACGTCCGCAAGGGCGATCGAGCGATCAAGGAAGTCTTCCAGTTGATCGCCAGCCTCGTCGCGGACGGTACCCGCAATTCGTCGGCGACACACATCGAGCTTCGCAACGCGGCGGGCCGCGTGGTGCGGATCGAATTTGCCGCCGATCCCGACATCGTCGTGCGCGAGACGATGGGCGCAGGCGGGCGCCATCGCTTGGTGCTCGCGGTCGAGATCAAGGGGGGTGAAGACTTCTCCAACGTACACAACCGCATCGGTGAGGCGGAAAAGAGTCACCAAAAGGCGAAACAGCGCGGTTTCCAGGAGTGCTGGACCATATTGAACGTGCCACGCACCAACCTTAATCTGGCGCGCCGGGAGTCGCCGAGCACGGACCGTTTCTACGTCCTGTCGGATCTGCTCAACCGCTCGGGCGAGTCCTGGCAGGACTTCCGCGATCACATCGTCATGCTGACCGGGCTGATCGGATCGTCATGCTGACCGGGCTGCCGGCGCACGCAGCGCGCGCGCGGCGGCGAAGGGACTGAATGCCAAGCGTTTCGGCCAGATACGGCGCACCGACGATCCGCCAGCCGACCTTTGCGCTGGACGCACCGCTTGCCGGTCGCTGGCACGGCGGCGATGCGTTTCGTACCCACTTGTTCAATGCCCTGTCGATGATGTTCCCGCTCGGCGAGGCGAGCTTCATCGACTCGGTGCGCGAGTTTCTGCCGCGCCTGGAGCAACCGTCGCCACTGCGCGCGCAGGTGCTCGCGTTCATCGGACAGGAAGGTGCGCACAGCCGCATCCATGCCCGCTACAACGCCCGGCTCGCGCAGCTGGGTTTCGTCAACCGGCTGGAGCGCTGGCGGCGTTGGCGAATCGACTGGGGCCGGCGCCACCTGCGCCCGCTGGACCGGCTGGCGGTGACGATCGCCTGCGAGCACTACGCCGCCGTGCTCGGCGCTGCCACGCTCGCCAACCCCGCGGTGTTGGCAGGAGCCGACCGCGAACTGGCGCTGCTGTGGGGCTGGCATGCGGTGGAGGAGACCGAGCACAAGGCGGTGGCGTTCGACGTCTATCGGGCCTGCGGCGGCGGATACCTGCGTCGCGTGCTGTGGTTCTTCTACGCGACGGCGCTCTTCAACTTCGACACGACGGTGCAGGTGGAAGCGATGATCCGGCGCGACCCGACGCGCCCGCGCCGGCGCGATCTGCTGCGCAGCGCGTGGCGCTTCTACTTCGGCCCACCGCGAATGGCAGCCACGCTGCTGCGCGGCTTTCTGGCGTATCTGCGGCCCGGCTTCCACCCGTGGCAACACGACAACCGCGCGGCGGTGCAAGCCTGGCTCGCGGCGAACGGCGGCCGTATCGACAACAAAGGTGGCGCGCAATGAACTGGGAAATCGTCATCGGCCTGGAAACGCACGCGCAGCTTTCCACGGCGAGCAAGATTTTTTCGGGGGCAAGCACGGCGTTCGGCGCCGCGCCCAACACGCAGGCCTGCGCGGTCGATCTGGCGCTGCCGGGCACGCTGCCGGTGCTCAATCGCGGTGCGGTCGATCGGGCGATCCGCTTCGGGCTGGCCATCGGCGCCACCATTGCCGAGCGCAGCGTGTTCGCGCGCAAGAACTACTTCTACCCCGATCTGCCCAAGGGCTACCAGATCAGCCAGTACGAGATCCCGGTCGTGCAGGGCGGCACGCTCAGCTTCGTCGTCACGCCCAGGAACGGCGAGCCCTACACCAAGACCGTCCGGCTGACGCGCGCGCATCTGGAAGAAGACGCCGGCAAGTCGCTGCACGAGGATTTTCACGGGCAAAGCGGAATCGACCTGAACCGCGCCGGCACGCCGCTGATCGAGATCGTCACCGAACCGGAAATGCGCTCGGCCGCCGAAGCGGTGGCCTACGCCAAGGCGCTGCATTCGCTGGTGGTGTGGCTCGGCATCTGCGACGGCAACATGCAGGAAGGGTCGTTCCGCTGCGATGCCAACGTCTCGGTGCGGCCGGCGGGCTCGGACAAGCTGGGCACCCGCTGCGAGATCAAGAATCTCAACAGCTTCCGCTTTCTGGAGCGGGCGATCGAGTTCGAGGCGCGGCGGCAGATCGAGCTGATCGAAGACGGCGGCACGGTGGTGCAGGAAACGCGCCTGTACGACCCCGCGCGCGACGAGACCCGCAGCATGCGCAGCAAGGAAGACGCGATGGACTATCGCTACTTCCCCGACCCCGACCTGCTGCCGCTGGCCATCGGCGCCGAGTGGATCGACCGTGTGCGCGCCGCGCTGCCCGAATTGCCCGCCGCGCGGCGTGAGCGCTTCGTGCGCGACTACGGCTTGACGGCCACCGACGCGCAGACGCTGACCGACACGCGCGCCACCGCCGACTACTTCGAGGCGGTGGCCACGCACGTGGCGGACAAGAAGGCCGCCGCCAACTGGGTGATGGGCGAACTCGCCGCGGCGCTCAACGACTCGGGTCTGACCATCGAGTCCGCGCCCGTGACCCCGCAGCAACTGGCCGGGTTGATCGTCCGCGTGGCCGACGGCACGATCAACAACAAGACCGCCAAGGACGTGTTTGCCGCCCTGTGGGCGCGCGCGGGCGAATCCGCCGATGCGATCATCGACGCGCGCGGCCTGCGGCAGATCTCGGACACCGGCGCGCTGGAAGCGGTGATCGACGAAGTGCTCGCCGCCAACGCCAAGTCGGTCGAAGAGTTCCGCGCCGGCAAGGAAAAAGCGTTCAACGCGCTGGTCGGTCAAGCGATGAAAGCCACGCGGGGCAAAGCGAACCCGCAGCAGGTTAACGACATCTTGCGGCGGCGGCTGGCGGGTTGACTGTCGGCAGCGCCGTCATCGCTACGCGGCTGCCCAGCGTCGTACCCGACGCCCAACCGGAGCGAGCGGGCCGCTGACCCGAACTCAGGGATCGGGCAGAAGATGCCGAGAAAGCGTAGCGAGCGGCCGCAGGTCGGCGCGAGAAGCGCAGCCGTACACGTGTACGGCGAGCATCGCAGGCGCAAGATCGGGCCGCGCCGCGGCTTTATCGGTGTTTCCTGGTGCCGGCTATCCGAATCGAACGGATGACCTACCGCTTACAAGGCGGTTGCTCTACCAACTGAGCTAAGCCGGCCGGACTCTTTTGCCGGCAGTCTATCGCGGCGGGCTACTTGACGCGGGTCAGGCGCGGACGATCTCCGCCCTTGGGCGGCGGCGCGGGCTCGCCGGGCGCAGCACCTTCGACCGGCACCAGCGCCGGCCGCTCGGCCGGCCCTTCGACTGCGCGCGGTACCGCAACCTCCGCGGCCGGCTCCTGAACCGCAGCGGCCGGCGCCTGCGGCGGCTCGAAAGCCATGCCCTGGCCGTTTTCGCGCGCGTAGATGGCCACCACCCGCTCGATCGGCACGTACACGTCGCGCGCCACACCGCCAAAGCGGGCCTGGAAGCTGATCGCGCTGTTGTCCATCACCAGCCGGCTCGTGGCCAGCGCCGAGACGTTGAGGACGATCTCGCCGTTCTTGACGAACTCGGCCGGCACCCGCACGCTGCCGTCCACACTGACCGCGACGTGCGGCGTGAAGCCGGCGTCGGTACACCATTCGTAAATGGCGCGAATCAGATAGGGCTTGGTCGAGACTTCGGCCATCGCCACGGCGCCGGTCAGCGGCGCATCACCTTCTCGGACGGGGTCAGCGCCTCGATGTACGCCGGACGCGAAAAGATGCGCTCGGCGTACTTCAGCAGCGGCGCCGCGCTCTTGGGCAGGTCGATGCCGTAGTGATCGAGCCGCCAGAGCAGCGGGGCGATGGCCACGTCGAGCATCGAGAAATCGTCGCTTAGCATGAACTTGTACTTGAGCAGGATCGGCGCCAGTTGCGTCAGCCGCTCGCGCACCATGCCCTTGGCCTTGTCGATCGCCGGTTGCTTGCTGCTGTTCTCGATCGTCTGCACGTGCACGAACAGCTCGCGTTCGAAGTTGAACAGGAAGAGCCGGGCGCGGGCGCGCATCACCGGGTCGGCCGGCATCAATTGCGGGTGCGGGAAGCGCTCGTCGATGTACTCGTTGATGATGTGGCTCTCGTACAGG
>JAJTHJ010000280.1 GCA_021298875.1 Burkholderiales bacterium
CAGCGCGGCGCGGCCGTCGGCCAGCGCGGGGGCAACCGCGCGCCGCAGCGCGTCGATCCAGCGCTCGGCGCCGGCGGCCGGCGCGGGCGGTGCGAGCCGCCGGCGCGTGGTGTCCGCCATCGACAGCGCGATGATCCAGTCGGAGATCGCCCACGGGATGTGCTCGGCCGCGAGCCAGGGCACCGAGCGCGCAAACGCCCACCAGCGCCGCGGCCCGCCCGGCAGGATGCCGCGCGTGAGCAGGCGCCACAGGATCTGCGCGGTCTCGCGCGGCGTGAAGCCGCCGCCGTACAGCGGGTTGCGCATCGCCCGCCGCTTGTTGCGCACGCGGGTGGCGATGGCCGCGTCGGTCAGCAGGTCGCGGTACAGCGCCTCGTAGTGCTCGATCATCGCGTCGTAGTCCATCGACTTGGGCACGATGTTGGTGCTGGCGCGGGTGTTGTCGCAATCGCTGTCGGTGGCGCGCAGCCGCCCTTCGCGTTCGAGCCGCTCGTACAGCGGGGTGCGCGGCATCGCGTGCAGCAGGCCGATCATCGCCGACTGGATGCCGGAGTCCATGATGAAGCGGCGCTGCTGCTCGAAGGTGGCGAGCGTGTCGTGGTCGAAGCCGACGATGAAGCCGGCCAGCACGTCGATGCCGTACGCGTACAGGCGGCGCACGTCGGCCAGGATGTCGCCGCCGGTGTTCTGCGTCTTGAGCGTTTCTTTCAGGCTGGCTTCGTCGGTGGTCTCGATGCCGATGAAAACCCAGGTGAAGTTGGCCGCGCGAAAACGCCGCAGCAGCTCGTCGTCGCGCGCCAGGTTGAGCGAGGCCTCGGTGCCGAAGCTGAAGCGGTAGCCGTGCCGCTGCTGGTAGTCGGCGAGGAAGGCGAGCAGCTCCAGCGCGCGCGGCCGGTTGCCGATCAGGTTGTCGTCGACGAAAAACGCGCGCCGCACGCCCTGCGCGCGCAGCGCGTCGAGCTCGCGGCCGACCTGCTCCAGGCTCTTGACGCGCGGTCGGCGGCCGAACATCACAATGATGTCGCAGAATTCGCAGCGGTACGGGCAGCCACGAGAGAACTGCAACGAGGCCATCGAGTAGCGGTCGAGCTTGAGCAGGTCGAAGCGCGGCACCGGCGAGTCGGTCAGTGCCACCGTGCCCTCCTCGCGGTACAGCGGCTGCGCGCAGCCCACCGCGTAGTCGGCGCAGAACTGCGGCCAGATGTACTCGGCTTCGCCCGCCACCACGGTGTCGACCAGGCCGGCGTACTTCTCCGGGCACAGCGACGCGTAGCTGCCGCCGGCCACGACGTAGTGGCCGCGGGCGCGGTAGTAGGCGAGCAGTTCGCACTGGCGGGCGAACTGCACGCCCATGCCGCAGACGCCGACGATGTCCGCATCCGGCGCCAGCGGCAGCGACTCGACGTTCTCATCGACGATGGTCACCTCCCAGTCGGGCGGGCACAGCGCCGCGAGGGTGGCCAGCCCCAGCGGCGGATTGCTCGCGCGGCGGCCGGGCAGGATCTCGTCGATCACCCATTTGAAGGTCCAGAAACTCTCCGGGAACTTCGGGTTGATCAACAGCAGGCGCATCGGACTCCTTGGCGGTCACGGGGTGCGACACGCACCTTAGCGCGGGCCGATGACGCCGCCATGACCGGCGGCGCGCGCGGCCGACGCGACTGATAGTAGGCCCAAGGCCCGCGCGCCCGCGGCGATTTCGAACGACCGCGGTATCCCTTGCCGGCGGGATTGCCCCGCGCGCCGCTTGCCGGCGGTCAACATCGCCGTGCGGCATCGGCCTAGGGTGTAGCTGTTGCGGCAACAATGAAGGGAGTCCATCATGAGCCAAGACGACCCCAACACCAATCCTGAGGTCAACACCGGGAACGAAAACAAGAAAGGAACGGAACCGGCGGGCCCGCCGTTCACCATCGGCGTGACGGATCGAGACGGTAACGAACTGCCGGCGAACGACCCGGGCGCGAAGGAAGCGCACGGCATCGTGTTCGACGTGCACATCACCGATAGCACGCAACCCAGCGCGGCCGAAATGGAGTTGTACCGCGACCTGGCGAAAATCGAACACGCGCTGCAGGAGATCTACCTGCGTACCGCCGCGACCGACGAGGCCGCCGCCGAGGCGCGCTTCCGGCCGCACTTCGTCCGCCTGTTCTTTCCGGCGCAACTGGCGCTGGAGGGCGACGTGACGGGCAGCGGCACCGAGCGCAAGGTGGGCGGCCGCCTGTCGCCCGAGGCGGCCAAGGCCGAGATCGCCGCGCTCGCCGCCGACGTGATCGACGACGAGGCGCCGAGCATCAAGAACACTCACCTGCGGCAGTTGGCCGCGTGGGCCGGCGCACTGGCGCTGCCTTTCCTGGCGGGCTACGCGGTGCTGATGATCTGGGGCCAGAAGACCGAGGGCGCAAAGTGGCTAGTCGATAAGTTGACACAGCTGCACATCGAGGCCGTGCCCGCGGCGAACTTCATGCTCTTGTGGGTCGGCTGCTTTGTCGGCGTGTGCCTGTCGTACGCGATCCGTACGCACAGCTTCTCGCTCACCGATCTGACGCGCACCGACGCCGACTACCTGATCGCCCCCGCGCGGCTGCTGCTGACCGGTACCTTCGTGATGCTGCTGGCGCTGCTCGGCGTGGTCGGGCTGGGCGACGTGGAAATCGGCACGCTCAAGCTATCGGCGATCGCCGGCAATGCGACGCTCGCTTTCGTGGTCGGAGCGGTGCTCGGCATCAGCGAGCAGAAGCTGACCGGCAGCGTGGAACAGCGCGTGGGCAATCTGTTCGGCGGCGCGAGCAAATAGGCAAAGCGGCCGGGCCAGCGTCCCGCGCAGGCGCCTGCGCGGCGACCGCGCCGCGCCGCACGCCCGCGCAAAGGCGGACAATGCGCGAGGACTCGCCAGAATGACCTCCGCGCCCAGCAACCACATCACCGACCTGCGCGGCGGCTCGCGGCTGGCGGTGGACGCGGTGGCGGGCATCACCGATCTCGTGCAGGCGCTGCACGGCAAGATCGCGCGCGCGCCGACCGCGCTCGGCGGGCCGCTGGTGGGCGGTGCCGTCAACGGGATTACCGCGCTCGTCTACCGGAGCATCCGCGGTGTAACGCGCGCGGTGGGCGGCGGCATCGATCTGGCGCTGGGCGCGGTGGCGCCGGCGCTGGGGCAGATCGAGTCCTCTCCGGCGCGCGAGGCGCTGCTGGCGGCATTGAACGGCGTGCTCGGCGATTACCTGGCCGGTGCCGGTGTCGTCGGCATCGCGGGCATCGACACCCGGGCCCTCGTCCGGCGGCTGCGGATCCGCGGCGCGATGACGGGCGTGCTGTCGAGCGAGGTGCTCGATGACGCGCGGCTTGTCGCGCTGGCGAAGGCGGCGCCGGC
>JAJTHJ010000066.1 GCA_021298875.1 Burkholderiales bacterium
ACGCTGCCCGAGATCGTCTCCGTGGTCAACGAACGCAGCGGCCTGATCGCCAACTATCGCGCCGAGCGCGAGCGGCAGGAGCGGGTGGAGAACCCCGGAGAGTTGGTCAACGCTGCCACCGCCTTCGTCGCGGAAGAAGGCTACGGGCAGGACGCACGCGCCACGCAGGCGGAGGCCGAGGCGGCGATCCCCTCGCCGCTGGCGGCCTTTCTGTCGCATGCCTCGCTGGAGGCGGGCGAGAACCAGGCGCAGGCCGGGCAGGATGCGCTGCAACTGATGACGGTGCACGCCGCCAAGGGGCTGGAGTTTCATGCGGTGTTCATCACCGGACTCGAAGAAGGTTTGTTCCCGCACGAGAACAGCCTGACCGAGCAGGACGGCCTCGAAGAGGAACGCCGGCTGATGTACGTGGCGATCACCCGCGCGCGGCGCCGGTTGTACCTGTCCTTTGCGCAGAGCCGGATGCTGCACGGGCAGACACGCTACGGTATCCGCTCGCGCTTTTTGTCCGAGCTGCCGGAAGAGTCGATCAAGTGGCTGACCCCGCGCCTGCGCGAAGCCGCCAGCCTGCGCTTGACCGAGTGGAGCGGCGGCACTGCCGCCGCGGCGAGCTTCACCCCCGCGCGCACGCAAAACACGCACGGCTTTCGCATCGGCCAGTCGGTGCGGCACGCCAAGTTCGGCGACGGCGTGATCGTCAAGCTCGAAGGCAGCGGGCAGGATGCGCGGGCGAAGATCAACTTCGGCCCGCACGGGGTCAAGGAACTGCTGCTAGCGGTGGCGAAGTTGAGCGCGGCGTGATCAGGCAGCCGCCTGCGCGACGACCGCCTCGTAACTCGCGTAGGCCGCGCACTGGATAAAGGCGAGCAGCAGCAGCGCCAGCGGCGCCAGCACCAGGCCGGCTAACTCAGCCGAGGGCAGGGCCAAGACCACCAGCGCGCCCAACTGCGATACCGCAAACACCACCAACAGCAGCGCCGCCCCCAGCAGCAGAAAGGCGCCGCGGTTACGCCACACCGCCACCAGGCTGAAGAAGAGCCCCTTGACCGCCGGCTCGCCGTGCCAGGCGACAAAGAGCGGAGAGAACCACATCAGCATCAGCACCACAAGTTCGACGACCAGCGCGAAGGAGATCAGCCAGGCGGGGATCGCCATCAGCAGTTCATGCCAGCTTGGGTCGGTGCCGTCCACGCGCGGCATCGCCAGCGCGATCAGCAATCCCGCTGCCACGCTGATGCTCATGTGGATCAGACCCAGCCGCAGTAACTCGCGTCGCCAGGGGGCGTCGGCAAAGGCACGCCCGAAGGCGCTGGGCAGCGGCGCCCGCCCCTGCGCCACGTCCCGGCAGACGTTCATCATGCCAACCACGGCAAACGGCGCGAGCAGCGTGGAAATCGCCAGGCCCAGGTACGGGATCAGCAGCAGCGGCAGGAAGCGCAGCGTCAGGTAGATCACCGTCATCGCCGGCAGGCCGAGCGGTTGGCGCTTGAAGAGCTTCCACCCGTCGCGGACAAAGCCGACGCCGGCAGCAGCGGGCAAGGTGTTGACGATCAATGCCATGGCATCAGTCGATCCAGGGCGGCGTAGGGTCGGCGACCCGCTGCCGGAGGATGCGCTCGAAGTGTGCCGGGTCGTGCGGCTTGAGCACGTCGGCCGGGCGCGGCTGGTACCAGTCGTACAGGCGCGAAATCCAAAAGCGCAGCGCGGCGCCGCGCAGCACGGTGGGCCAAGCGCGGTGCTCGCGCCCGGTCAACGCGCGCGCCCGGTGGTAGGCGGTGAGCAAGGCCTGCGCACGCGGCACGTCGAAAGCGCCGGTGGCCAGATCGATGCACCAGTCGTTGACCGCCACCGCCAGGTCGTACAGCCACAGCGTGCAGCCGGCAAAGTAGAAGTCGATCACGCCGCCCACACGCTCGGAGCCGTCCCACAGCACGTTGTCGCGGAAGAAGTCCGCGTGCACCGGGCCATTGGGCAGGCGCTCGAACTGCGGGTAGCGGAAAAAGCTGTCCTGGCGGATCAGTTCTTCGACCAGGAACTGGAACTTGTCCTCGGGCAGATGCGGCTGCAATAGCGGCACCGTGCTCTTCCACCAGCCAATGCCGCGCAGATTGGGCTGGAACACCGGATAGTCCGCCGCCGCCAGGTGCATCCGCGCCAGCAACTGGCCGACGAATTCGCACTGGCGCACTGAAGGCTGCGGCTCCCAGCGGCCCGGCAGCCGCGCGACGATCGCGGCCGGCTTGCCGCGCAGCTCGGAGACGAGGCTGCCGGCAGTGTTCTCTGCCGGCAGCGGTACCGGCAGCTCGCGCCGCGCCAGGTGGCGCATCAGCTCAAGATAAAACGGCAGTTGACGGTGCGTCAGCCGCTCGAACAGCGTCAACACGAATTCGCCGTCGGTGGTGGTGACGAAGTAATTGGTGTTCTCGATCCCGGAGGCGATGCCGCTGTACTCGCGCAACTCGCCCACCGCGTAATGCGCCAGCAGGCGGGTGATGTCGTCGCGCGCCAGCGCGGTGAAAACGGCCATGATCGAAAAGAAGACGTGGGCGCCCGTGCGGGGCGTCAGAACTCAAACTTGAAGAACTGCGGCGTGGACAGGTTGGGCCGGTCGCCGCCCGGCGACAGCGGACGCTGCCCCTCGCGGTTGAACATGAAGTAGCTGCGCTGGGTCAGCGCCGGGGTCACGATCACCTCGACCACGCGGTTGCCCTCGCGCACCTGCTCGACGCGGGTCTCGCGCCGTTGCAGTGGCACAAGCGCCGCGTCGGCGGGGTCACCGACGATGCCGTCGTTGGCCGCCTTTTTGCTCGCGGCATCGTTTGCCGCGGTCGTCCCGGTCGCCGGCGCCTCGACGACGGGCGGCGGGGGCACAGGCGCCGTCTGCGCGGCGGCCCCATGCGCCAGGAGCACCAGCGCCAAGCTACTGACCAGTGTCGCGAGGTTCATGATCCGGATTTTAGGGGCAGCGCACAAAGTCCGTGATAATCGGCGGCGGGGACATGCCAAAAACAACGCCCGCCCCGGAGTCACGCGTCGATGAAAACCCTGCTGCTGGTGGACGGCTCCAGCTATCTGTACCGCGCCTACCACGCGCTGCCCGACCTGCGCACCGCCGCCGGTGAGCCGACCGGCGCCGTACGCGGCTTCGTCGGCATGCTGCGCACGCTGCGCGAGCAGGTGCCGGCGGATTACCTTGCCTGCGTGTTCGACGCCAAGGGCAAGACCTTCCGCGACGACATTTACCCCGAGTACAAAGCCAATCGCCCGCCGATGCCCGACGATCTGGCGCGGCAGATCGGCCCGATCCACGAGGTCGCCGCCGCGCTCGGCTGGCCGGTGCTGGAGATCGCCGGCATCGAGGCCGACGACGTGATCGGCACCCTCGCCGCCCACGCCCGCACGCACGGCGTGCGCACGGTGATCTCCACCGGCGACAAGGACCTCGCGCAACTCGTCAACGACACCACGCTGCTCGTCAACACGATGAGCAACGAGCGGCTGGACGCCGCCGCGGTCGAGGCCAAGTTCGGTGTGCGGCCCGACCAGATCGTCGATTACCTGACGCTCGTCGGCGACGCGGTGGACAACGTGCCGGGGGTGGACAAGGTCGGCCCCAAGACGGCGGCCAAATGGTTGCAGCAGTACGGCTCGCTCGACGCGGTCATCGAGCACGCGGGCGAGATCGGCGGCGTGGTCGGCGAGAACCTGCGCAAAGCGCTCAAGTGGCTGCCCACCGCGCGGGAGCTCGTCACCGTGCGCACCGATCACGACCTCGCCGAGCAAGTGCCGCACTTCGACACGCTGCTGGCGCGCCCGGTCGATACCGCGCGTTCGCGCGCGCTTTTCGAACGATGGGAGTTCCGCAGCTTCTTGAAGGACATGGACGCCGCCGCGGCCCCTGCGCCGGCTGCCGACGACCCCCTACCTGCGACGCACGAGCCGCCGCCGCGGCTGCACTACGAAACCTTGCTTACACAGGCGCAACTCGACGACTGGCTGGCGCGCATCCATGCCGCGCCACTGACCAGCATCGACACCGAGATAACCTCGCTCGACCCGATGCGCGCGCAACTCGTCGGCATTTCGCTGTCGGTCGCCGAGCACGCCGCCTGCTACATCCCGCTGGCGCACCGCTACCCCGGTGCGCCGGCGCAACTCGAACGCGACGCGGTGCTCGCGCACCTGAAGCCCTGGCTGCAAAGCGAGCGGCACAAGAAGCTCGGGCAGAACCTCAAGTACGACGCCCACGTCTTGGCCAATCACGGCATTCGCCTCGCCGGCATTGGGCACGACACGCTGCTGCAAAGCTACGTGCTGGAGGCGCACCGCAGCCACGACATGGATTCGCTGGCCGAGCGGCATCTGGGCCGCAAGACCATCACCTACGAGGAAGTCTGCGGCAAGGGCGCGAATCAGATCGGCTTCGACGAAGTGGCGCTGGACCGCGCCACTGAGTACGCCGCGGAGGACGCCGAAGTCGTCTATGCGCTGCACCGCGCGCTTTGGCCGCGGATCGAGGACCACGCGGGCCTCAAATACATCTACGAGTCGCTGGAGCTGCCCGTCTCGAAGATTCTGTTCGAGATGGAGCGCACCGGCGTGCTCATCGATACCTTCAAGCTCGGCGCGCAGAGCGTGGAAATCGCGCGCAAACTGGCGGAGTTGGAGGCCCGCGCGCACGAACTTGCCGGCCAGCCGTTCAACCTTGGCTCGCCGAAGCAGATCGGCGAGATTCTCTTCCGCAAGCTGGGCCTGCCGGTGGCGAAGAAGACCGCGAGCGGCGCGCCTTCCACCGACGAAGAAGTGCTGGAAAAACTCGCGCAGGACTACCCGCTGCCCAAGGTGCTGCTCGAGCACCGCGCGCTCGCCAAGCTCAAGCCCACCTACTGCGACAAGCTGCCGGCGTCGGTCGACCCGCACACCGGTCGCGTGCACACGAGCTACGGGCAGGCCATCGCGGTCACCGGGCGGCTGTCCTCCAGCGACCCGAATTTGCAGAACATCCCCATCCGCACGGCCGAGGGCCGCCGCATCCGCGAGGCCTTCATCGCGCCGGCGGGCAGTTGCATCGTCAGCGCCGACTATTCGCAGATCGAGCTACGCATCATGGCGCACATCTCCGGCGACGCCGGTTTGCTCAAAGCCTTTGCCGCCGGCGAGGACATCCACCGCGCCACCGCCAGCGAGGTGTTCGGCGTGCCGCTGGGCGAAGTGACGAGTGAGCAGCGCCGCTACGCCAAAGTCATCAA
>JAJTHJ010000116.1 GCA_021298875.1 Burkholderiales bacterium
GTTCGATGCCGACGGCGGTGCGCGCGTGCACCTGACCGGGCCGGTCGCCGCCGACGCGCAGTGGACGCGCGTACCGCTGGCTGCGGCGCTGGGGGCGCTGCTCGCCGCGGCGGCCGCGTTCGCGCCCGCGGCGCGTGGGCGGCGCGCTGCGGCGGTGGTGGCGCTTGCCGTCAGCGGCGGGCTGATCGGTGCGCTCGCGCTGCTGAAGGGCGAGGCGCTGCTGCTGTGGAGCCGCAACGGTGTGGAGCTGGCCCTGGGCGCCGTGACCGCCGGCCTCGGCGCGCTATGCAGCGCCGCCGCCGCCTGGCGCCTGGCGGTGCCCGACGCGTACTCCGCAACCCGCCCCGGCGCCGTCGATGCCTGGGGCGCCCACGGACAACGGACAACGGACAACCGACTGTCCGCACTTGTCTTTCTCGCGTGGCTATTCATCGCCGCGATGCTGGCGCTCGGCCTCGTGTTCGATGCACGCTACCGCCCGCTGGACTGGCCGCAGCTGGCCGGCCCATCCGTGTTACTGCTGGCGCTGGCCGTCCGCGGCGAGCGGCTCGCCACCGGCGCGAAGGAGGAACGCGTGCTGGCCGCCGTCTGCGCAGCCGGCGCGCCGCTGATCGTCCTACACGAGGGACTGGCCAACACCGAAGCCCTGCTGACCGCGGCGACGCTCGCCGCGCTGGCCGTGGCCACGCTGCCGCGTCAGGCGGAAGATTCCGCCCGCCGCACCAACACCAGCGCGCCGAGCAGCGCTGCCGGTGCGCCGAGCGCGGCCGAGTAGAGCACCAGAGCCGCGCTGCCGGCCACCAACGCCGCCCAGGCCAGCGCGCGCCAGCGCAGCAGCGTGGCCAGCACGCCGAGCGCAAACGCGGTCCACCCGAGCCGCTGCGCGGCAAACGCCTGGATCGTCAGCGTGCGCAGCGTGCAGTCGGCACCGTCCCAGGGCGCCGCGTCGCAGCGCGCGGTGAGCGCGGCGGATTCGACCAGACGGTAGCGCGCCACGCTGGCAAAGGCGATCGTCAACAGCGCCACCGCAAGCGGCATGGCAACAGTGCGCAGCCACGGCGCCGCGCTCATCGCGGCGGCTCCGCGCGGAAAGCTTGGAGCAGCATGCCGGTCAGCTCGTCCATGTTGCCGAGCTTGGTGCGCGGCGGATTCAGCCCCGGCGTGAAGCCCTGCGCCTCGAAGCGCGCGAGCAGCGCCGGGTCGCGCGTGACGATGTGGATCGGCACGTCCCACGACGCGCCCTCGCCGCTGATGTTGCCGGTCGGCTGATGGTCGCCCAGCAGGACGAACACCGCCTCGCGCGGCTGCGGGCGGCGCAGCCAGTCGCCAAGCCAGCGGAACTTGTACTCGAGCATCCGCAGGTAGGCCGGCATCATGTCGAGCCAGTGCACCCGCTCGGCCTGCGCGCGCGCCGCGTCGGCCTCGTCGAAGGGCTGCGCGGTCAGCAGGCGCTGCCAGTCCGGCTGATACGGCGGCACCGGGCTGAACGGAAAGTGGTTGGTGATGGTCGGGAAGAAGACGAAGCGCGGCGGCGCCCCGTCGCGGCCCGGATGCGTGTGCTCGAACCACGCGAGGCTGACCTGGTCGGGGATCTTCCAGTAACCGAGCGGCGGACCGCGGTAATCGACGTCGCGCCCCTCGATGAACACGTCGAAACCGTAGTACGCGCGCTCCGGCCACTCCCAGAAGAGCGCCGGATAAAAGCCGTAGGTGCGGTAACCCGCGGCGCGGAACAGCGTCAGCAGCGTCGGCCGGCCGGTGGTCAGCAGCAGATCGTGGCGCAGCGGGTTGGCGAGATCCATGCCCGACAGCAAGGACAGGTGCGACAAGTCCGAGGCGCCGCCAAAGGTCGGCGCGCCGACGAAGCCGGAGGCGACCTGCCAGCCACCGGCGGCCAGGTCGGCGGCAAAGCGTTCGCGCACCGCCGTCATCGCCGGCGCGGCGCGCGCGTTGTCGTAGGCGACCGCGCCGTAGGACTCGAGGAACATCAAGAACACGTCGCGCCCGTGGAGCGCGCCCAGCGCCTCGCCGGGCGGCAACGCGAGCGCCGCGTCGAGCGCCTTGGACGGCGGCAAAGCGCGCGCCACGCCGGAGTCGGAGAACGCCGTCGCCAGCAGCGCCGCCTGCCGCGCGTAGACGGGGATCACCGGCTTGGAAACATAGGGCCAGGTGGCGCGCACGCCGGCCCAGTTGGCCACCGACAAGGCCACCGCCACGACCGTGACCAGCCAGGTCCAGCGCGCGCGCAGCGCATACGGCACCGCCTCGCGCGCGACCAGCGCAATCGCCGCGCGCAGCAGCCGGTACAGCGCCCACAGCAGCAGCGCCACGCCGAGCACCGCGCCGACCGCGATCCACCACTGCCCCTCGCGCAGCGTGACCCACAAAAAACGCGGGATCTGCGCACCGTCCCAGTACAGGTTGATCTGGCGGCCGAAGAGGCTCGGCACCGTCACGTCCGCATAGCGGCCGACCACCAGCGCTGTGTACGCGACCGCGACCCAGTGCAGCGCGCGCGGCGTGAGCGCCCCGCGCCAGGCGACCAGCGCCAGCAACAGAAGCCACAGGCCGACGAACTCCGAGGACAAACGCGCGTCCGGCAGAACGCCCGGTGTGGGCCACCAGGTGGAAAACGCCAGCGCCTGGTCGAGAAACACCAGCGCCAGCAGCGTCAGCGCCACGCGCTGCCAGCGCGGGGCGACGGTTGCGGTGGAGGGCAGGGTGGTGGCGGTCATCCGGCGGCCTCGACGCGCAGCCGGCCGCTCGCCAGATAGCCCATGCCGTATTGCGTCGGCTGCCACTGCCAGTCCGTCAGATGCGGCGCGATCCGGTCCCACGGCGTGCGCAGTTCGCCCGGCGCGCCGTTGTAGCCGCGGTTTTTCATATAGACCCACCAGTTCGCCAGCGCGAGCGGGCCGGTGAAGTACTTGATCCCGGCAATCGACACCCATGCCCCTGGCCGCGCCTGCGTCAGCAGCGCGCCGAGCGCCGCGGGTGAACGCAGGATGTCGTGCGTGTAGTGAAAGAGCAGCGCATCCACCGGCGCCGGCAGACGCAACCCCTGCGCCGCGCACTCGTAGACGGTCACGTTGCTCCACCCCGCCGCGGCAACCCGCGCGCGCGCCTGCGCGAGCATCTCCGGGCTTTGGTCGAAGCCGTAGACCTGCCCTTCATCGCCCACCGCCGCGCGCAGCAGTGGCAGCGACAGACCCGTGCCGCAGCCCACGTCGAGCACGCAGTCGCCCGCGCGCAAGGCGAGCGCGGCGATGGCTCGCTCGCGGATCGACCAGGTGGGGCCGCAGGTCGCGTCGTAGCCAGCAGCGCGGCTGCGGTAGCGCGCAATGGAGCGGGCGCGGATTGCGGCGTCGGCGGGATCGTTTGCGCTCACAGCCTCTCACCGCACCAGCGGCCGCACGGCGGTAAAGCCGCCATCGACGGCGAGCACCTGGCCGGTCACGCGTGCCGCCGCCGGCGACAGCAGCCAGACCACCGCCGCCGCCACGTCTTCCACCGTGCCGATGCCGCCCAGCGGGTACTGCTTTGCGGCAGAGTCGCGCGCCGCCTCGCTCGCCAGCAGGCCGGCGGTGCCCGGGGTGGCCATGATCCCCGGCGCCACGCCGTTGACGCGGATGCGGCTTGCCGCATAAGTGGCGGCGGCCGAGCGCACCAGCGCCTCGACCGCACCCTTGGCGGCGCCGATCGCCTCATGATTGGCGACGCCGATGCTCGCCACCACCGAGGAGACGAGCACCGCCGCCCCCGGCCGCTGCGCCGCGCGCAGCGCCGTACAGAACGCACCGAGCGCGAAGAACGCGGTGTCCAGATTGGCCGCGAGGCAGGCGCGGTAGGCGGCCTCAGAGGTGCGGTGCAGCGGCGCGATCAGCGTGCCGCCAGCGCAGTTGACGAGCGCATCGGGGGTGCCGAGTTCCGCCTCGCAGCGGGCGAGCGCGGCGCGCGCGCCTTCGGCGCCGGAGACGTCCGCCTCGATGCGCAGTGCCTGCGGCGGGCCGACATCGGCCAGCCGCGCGGCGCTGCGCGACACCAGCGCGAGCTGCCAGCCCTGCTGCGCCAGTTGGTCGGCCACTGCCCGGCCCAGCCCGCTGGCTGCGCCGCAGACCAACGCGATCGGCGCGGTCATCGGCTCGCCTCCGGCGCCACGCGCCACAGCCGGCGCACGCGCAGGAACAGCCGGTACCCCATTTCCAACACCGCGGCCACCGGCGGCCAGGACGCCACACGGCCCCAGCCGGCGTAGCGCGGCAGTTGCGTCCACAAGTGGGCGAACGCCAGCGCGCCGCTGGCAAGCGTGCCGTCCGCCCGGCGCACGTGCATCCGCGCCAGCGCCTGCTCGCGCGTGAGGTCCGGCCCCGGCGCCGCGTCGTCCGCCGCCACGTCTACCCAGGCAATGAGTTCGGCGCCCGCCTGGGTTTGGTAATGGGCGATCTCGCGGCGACACAACGGACACGCGCCGTCGTAGTAGACGGTGCAGCGGGTGTCGGAAGGGGAAGTGGGAGTCATCGGGTCAGGGATTGCCGGCAAGCATTGGATTGCGTCGATTTTACGAAGCGCAAGCCGCAGCACGAGGCGCTAATGGAAAACGAGCATGGGTGCAGACACAGATGGGAAAGCGCGTCATCCCGAGCGCAGCGAGGGATCTGCTTCTTGCCCGCGACCGGAAAAGCAGGTTCCTCGCTGCGCTCGGAACGACAAGGCCGACAGCCGATACGATCGCGCCACCATGAAGATCGCCAACCTCCCCTTCGGCACCACCGACTGGTCCGCCATCGAGCCGACCGTCCACCCCGGCACGACCGGCCACGCCCTCTGGCGCACCCGGCAGTTTGGCGACGTGCGGGTGCGGATGATCGAGTACTCGCCGGGCTACCTGGCCGACCACTGGTGCAGCAAGGGTCACTTCCTGCTTTGCCTCGAAGGCCAGTTGGACACCGAACTCGCCGACGGCCGCCGCACCACGCTGCGGCCGGGCGTCAGCTATCAGGTGGCCGACGGCGCCGAGCCGCACCGCTCATCGACGGCGGTGGGGGCGAAGCTCTTCATCGTCGATTGAAGCGCGTGGGCGGCATAATCGGTTCATGAAAGTACAGATCCAGCCCCAGCCAGCGTGCATCGACCCGCGTCAGGCGCTCGAAGACGACGCCGTGCTCGTAGCGCTGGGCCGCGAAGCCTTTGCCGCAGCGCTGGAACGCGGCCGGCGCCGTCAAGCGGAGTTTGCGCAGCAGACGGCGCAGGCGGTGCGGGCGGCAATGCTGGCGGGGCGCGCGCGTCGCGGGGGCTGATCGCCCGGATCGGAAGTCCGACTTCACGCCGCGAGCTTCGCACTCACCAGCCGATTCAGGCTCACTCCTTGCTCCGCCGCTTCGATGGCCAGCGCGCGATCCATGTGCGGCGGGATGCGTACTCGAAACTCGCCACTGAACTGCCGATCCGCCAGCGGCTGCACCGGAGTCTCGCCGTTGGCCTGCATGTCGGCGACCACCTGCGCCACCAGCTTGCGGATGCCGGCGAGCGCCGCCTGCGGCGTGCGGGCGAGCCAGCTGAGCGACGGAAACTCCGCACACAAGGCAAGGTACTCGCCGTCTTCGGCGGACCAGGTGATGCGGTAGGTACGATGGTCGGCGGGGGTGTTCTGCATGGCTTGCGGCGGTCCTCGGTACGCGGGTGCAGATTCTCGGCAAGTGAGTCCGGGTGTACAAGACGCAACAACGACAGCCGCAGTGGCACCTCACCGCTATCTTCGCCCGCGCGCCAACAGCAACGTCTGAGCCGCGGCTCGATTGAGTAACGTCGCACCCTGAATGCACCTCGAACCCCGCCCCCCCACCACCGGCGCCGCCGCGCTGGCCGCGCCGCTGCTGGCGGCGGGCGGGGCGATCGCCTTCACGCTCGCCGTCTGCGCGGCGCTGGTGCCGTGGGCCGGCGCACCGGTCGGGGCGGCCTACGCGGCGCTGGTCGATGGCGGCTTCGGCTCGAGCTTTGCGTGGAGCGAGACGCTCACCCGCGCCACGCCGCTGATCCTGACCGGCCTGGCCGCGGCGGTGGCCTTCCGCGCGCACTTCTACAACATCGGCGCCGAAGGGCAGTTGTATCTGGGCGCGCTGGCCGCGGTGGCGGTGGGCGGGCTGCACGCGGGCAGCGGCTGGAACCTGCCGCTGCCGCTGCTCTTTGCCGGCCTGTGGCTGGCGGCGATGGCGGCGGGCGCACTGTGGCTGCTGCTGGCGGCGGTGGCGCGCACGCGCTTTGGCGTGGACGAGGTGGTGACCACGCTGCTCGCCAACTTCATCGTGCTGCTGTTCGTCTCGTGGATGCTCGACCGACCGATGAAAGACCCGCTCGCCCTCGGCTGGCCGCAGTCGGTCGCGCTGAACCCGGAGTTCGAACTGCCCAAGCTGATCGAGCGCACGCGCGTGCACGCGGGGCTGCTGCTGGCGCTCGTCGCGGCGCTGGCGGTGTGGGCGGTGATGAAGTTCACGGCGCTCGGTTTCGAGATGCGCGCGGTCGGCGCCAACCGCGCGGCGGCGCGCTTTGCCGGCATCCCGGTCGAGCGCACGGTGCTGAAGACCGCACTCATCTCCGGCGCGCTGGCCGGGCTGGCCGGCGCGGTGGAAGTGGCCGGCCGCGCCGGCTACGTGACGCTCGACATGTCGCCCGGCTACGGCTACGCGGGCATCGTGGTGGCGATGCTGGCGGCGCTGAACCCACTGGCGGTGGTGGCGGCGGCGATCTTCATCGCCGGCATGTTCGTCGGTGCCGACAGCATGAGCCGCGCCGTGGGCGTGCCGACCTACATCGCCGACGTGATCGTCGCCGTGGCCCTTCTGGCCACGCTGGTGGCGACCCTGCTCGTGCGCTACCGGGTACGTTGGAGGTAACCGCGATGCGCGTGCTGATCTTCGGCAACTCCGGCGCGGGCAAGAGTTTCCACGCGCAGCGGCTGGCGCGTCGGCACGCGCTGGCGCATTTGGACCTGGACACGCTGGTCTGGGA
>JAJTHJ010000158.1 GCA_021298875.1 Burkholderiales bacterium
CGGAAGAAGAGTCTGACTAACGCGCTTGCAAAGTGGGGCGTAGCACTCGATGACGAGTTGCGGATCGGCTGTAAGCCGCAGGATCTACGCCAAGCAATTCACCGCTTCATGGGAGCGCTGTTCTCCGCTGCGCACTGGGAATCGGAGAACGCGGGCAAGGCGCTCGACAGCGGGCTGCTGATTCAAGAGGCTGAGCTGCTCCTCCGGGCTGTGTATCCGAGCGCCAACGTCTTCCATGATGTCGAGTTGCGTGGCATCTCCGGCCGCAAACAGGTTTTTCCCTTGCGGTTCGATTCAACCTACTACGACGCGGTGGGCTCTCACCCGGCGTCGTCAGCTTCTGTTGTAAAGAAGTTGGTCGATGTCCGCTTCGTGCGCGACAACACCGACACGCAGATCACGGTGATCGTGGAGGATCGAGTCAACATCGATCGCGCAAAGGCTGACATCCAAATCTTTACGCAGCTAGCGCACGTCCTGCGGTTCTCCGAGCTCGAAGCTCGGGCACGCGAGGCGTCGCAGATTCATTAGCGCCAAGGGAACAAAAAGGGCCGGTCGACTGACCGGCCCCAAACTTCGGCGCAGGCGCGCTTTAGCCGAGCGGCATCACTTCGGTCGCCTGCGGGCCTTTCTGGCCCTGACCGACCTGGAACTCGACACGCTGGTTTTCCTTCAGCGAGCGGAAGCCCTTGGCCTTGATGCCCGAGTAATGGACGAACAGGTCGTTGCCGCCGTCGTCCGGCTTGATGAACCCGAAACCCTTGGTCTCGTTGAACCACTTCACGGTGCCTGTCGGCATGGATCGAAAACCTCCAAAGACAACGCGGGATGCGCCCGCGGCGCGGCAGATGGCAGGTGCGGACGTGCTGGGGAGACTTGCGACAGGGACACTCGTGGTGTTGCCGAACTAGCTCGTAAAGCCGGATCACGCAGCGCAATTCAACTGCACGCGGAAAACTACACTGGGCGCGGCGCGCGCGCCAGAGGAAATCGCGCTGCCTGCCTAGGGCTTTACCCTGATTGGGTGATTCGCCGCAGAGCGCGGTACAGCGCGCAGACGACCAACACCAACGCTGCCATCCGGATCGCGTGAAACGCGGTGACGATCGGCGCGCCGAGCTTGAGCACCTTGGCGGTGATCGCCATCTCGCCAATGCCGCCGGGCGTGGTGGCGAGGATCGCGGTGGCCGTGGCCAGCCCCGCGTGCGCGGCGACCCACGCGCCAAAGATCGCTGCCACCGCCAGATAGCCGAGCGTGATCGCCGCCACCGCCGCGAGGTACTTCGGCGCCGCGCGAAAGAAGCCCGGCGAGAAGCGCGTGCCAAGCGCGATGCCGATCAGCAACTGGCCGAGGTTGACGACCGCGGTCGGCAGCGCGGTAAAGCTGTAGCCGCCGGCGGTGATCGCCGCGGTGACAACCAGCGGCCCGATCATGAACACGTTGGGTGCGCCCAGCCGCCGCAGCACCACCGCCGCGCCGCCGGCGACCGCAGCCAGCACCGCAAAGCCCGCCCAGTCGAACTTCGCCGCTGCCGGCGTGTAGGGGTCGGTGCCGGACACGCCGGCAAACTGCAACGCAAACGGCACGATCAGCGCCACCAGCATGATCCGCAGGCTGTGCGCCGCGGCCACGCGGTCGACGCGCCCGCCGTTGCGCTCGGCCTGCGCGGCCATTTCGCTCGCGCCGCCGATAGCCATCGCAAAGAAGCAGGTGGTGCCGCTCTCGCCGGTGGCGCGCGCCAGCAGCCAAGCGCCGGCCGCACCCAGCACGAGGCAGAAGAGCAGATTGAGCGCGATCCACGGGGCGAGTGCGGCGACCTGCCGCGCCACCTCCGGCGTGAAGTAGAGGCCAAGCGCGACACCGATGATCCACTGACCCGCGTCGCGCGCGTGCGGCAGGCTTGCCAGGTGCGCGCCCGCCATGTTGACCGCGGCGATCGCCAGCAGCGGGCCGGTAAACCACGGCAGCGGCAAATGCGCGAACGCGGCCGCCAGCGCGCCGGCAAAGGCCACCGCGACTGTCTTGGCGAGCGCGATCAAGGCGTGACGGCAGACGGCGCGCTGCCCGCGAGCCGCGCCGCGCCGGCAGCACTGGCCGCCGCGGCAAAGTCGCGCAGCGCGCGGTCGAACTCAGTGCCGCCGACCGTCGGCGCGCTGCGGTGCGTGGCGCCGTCGATCTTTACCAGCTGCTTGATCGGCGCGGCGGTGGCGGCGGCCAGCAGGCGGTCGCTCATCGTGTGCGGCACCACGCCGTCGGCCGTGCCGTGGATCAGCAGCAGCGGCTCATCGACCTGCCGCACGCGCGCCAGCGAGTCGAAGCGCTGCGTGACCACCGTACCGGCCAGCGGCACCCAGCCCCAGCGGCTGTCGCGCACGATGTCCGGGATGCTGGTGAACGAGGACTCGACGATCACGCCGGCCAGCCCGTCGAACTCGGCTCCGAGCGCGATCGCCATCGCGCCGCCCAGGCTGTAGCCGTAGACAAAGCGTCGTGCCGGGTCGGGCTGGCGCCGCTGCAGCTCGGCGAACGCGGCGCGCGCGTCTTCGAGCGCGCTCGCCTCCGACGGCAACAAGGGCGTGGAGCGGCCAAAGCCGCGGTAGTCAACCGCTAGCACGTTGAAGCCGAGCGCGTGCAACCGCTCGATGCGGTTGACGCTGCCGTTCAGATTGCGCCGCGCGCCATGCAGATAGAGCACGGTCGGTGCGTCGGCCGCGCGCGGCAGGTACCAGGCGTGCACGTGGTCGCCGTTGGCGAGCGGCAGGTCGTACTGCTGCGTGCCCGCCGGTGCGTCCTGCTGGCCCCAGAGCGTGCTTTTGTCGTTCTGGAAAATCTTCTCGCGCTGCCAGGCATCGAACGACGCGCAGCCCGCCGCCAACAGCGCCATGCCCGCCAGCGCCGCGGTGCGCCGGAACATCGTGTTCATCGCGCCGCAGCGCGCTGCTCGCGCCAGACCTTGTAGAGCCAGGGCAGCAGCACCAGCGCGGCCGTCACGGCCAGCAGCGTCGCACTGATCGGCGAGGTGAGGAACACGCTCGGGTCGCCCTGGCTGATCGCCATCGCGCGGCGAAATTGCGACTCCGCCAGCGGCCCGAGAATCAGCCCGATCACGGCCGGCGCCACCGGGAAGCCCCAGCGCCGCATCATGAAGCCGAGCAGCCCGAAGACGTACAGCATCAGCAGATCGACCGCCGACTGGTGCAGGCTGTACGCGCCGAGCGTGGCAAACACCAAGATGCCCGCGTACAGCAGCGGCCGCGGGATCGACAACACCTTCACCCACAGCCCGATCAGCGGCAAATTGAGGATCAGCAGCAGCACGTTGCCCACGTACATACTGGCGATCAGCCCCCAGACCAGCGCGCTTTGCGCCTCGAACAGCAGCGGCCCCGGTTGCAGGCCGTAGTTCTGGAACGCCGCCAGCAGAATCGCCGCGGTGGCCGAGGTGGGAATGCCGAGTGTCAACAGCGGCACCAGCACGCCGGTGGAGGCCGCGTTGTTGGCGGCCTCGGGGCCGGCCACGCCTTCGATCGCGCCGTGACCGAATTCTTCCGGGTGCTTGGAGAGCTTCTTCTCGGTCGCGTAGGACAGAAAGGTCGGAATTTCCGCCCCACCCGCCGGGATCGTGCCGAACGGAAACCCGATCGCGGTCGCGCGCAGCCACGCCGGCCACGAACGCTTCCAGTCCGACCTGGACATCCACAGCGACCCGCGCATCGCCTCCAGCGTTTCGGTCTGCCGGCTCTGGTAGGCCGCCACGTACAACGCCTCGCCGACGGCAAACAGCCCGACCGCCAGCACCACCACGTCGATACCGTCGGCGAGTTCCGGCACGCCGAAAGCAAAGCGCATCTGGCCGGTCTGCTCGTCGATGCCGACCAGCCCCAGCAGCAGCCCCACGAACAACATCGTCAGCCCGCGCACCGTGGACTGGCCGAGCACCGCGGCCACCGTCACGAAGGCGAACACCATCAGCGCAAAGTATTCGGTCGGGCCGAACTTCAGCGCCAGCTCGACCACCAGCGGCGCCACCAGTGTCAGCAACACGGTGGCCAGCGTGCCGGCAACGAACGAGCCGATCGCGCTGGTGGCCAGCGCCGGCCCGGCGCGCCCGCGCTTGGCCATCTTGTTGCCTTCGAGCGCGGTGGCGATCGACGCCGACTCGCCCGGCGCGTTCAACAGGATCGTCGTCGTCGAGCCGCCGTACATCGCGCCGTAGTAGATGCCGGCGAACATGATCAGCGCGCCGGTGGGGTCGAGCTTGACCGTCAGCGGCAAGAGCATCGCCACCGTCAGCGCCGGCCCGACGCCCGGCAGCACGCCGATGAAGGTGCCGAGTGTCACGCCGACGAAACCCCACAGCAGGTTCATCGGCGCCAGCGCGGTGCCGAAGCCGGCGAGCAGCGCGCCGAAGGTTTCGTTCATAAGCCCGCTGCCCCGAGCAGCGGCAGCAGCCAGCCTGCCGGCAGGTTGACGTTCAGGAACTTCACGAAGAACAGGAACACCGCCAGCCCGAGCAGCAGCCCCAGCGCCGCGTCGCGCGCCAGCCGCCGGCTGCCGAAGCCACGCGCCACGCAGGCAAACAGCACCGCCGCCGCCAGCACGAAACCGGCACGGCCGATCAGCAGCATCTGCGCCACCAGGCCCGCGGTCACCCAGCCGACCGCCGGCCAGCAGAAGGCGTGCTCGCCGCGCGCGGCCGGGTCTTCCGGCACGCGGTCGCGAAAACCGCCGGTGAACACCTCCGCCAGCAGCCAGCAGGCGAGCAGCACCAAGCCGAGCGCGACCGCCTTGGGTACCGCATTCGGCCCGACGCGCGCGTAGCCGCCACCTTCGGGCAACGCGAAGGCCACCACCGTCGCCGCCACGCCCACGGCCAGCACGCCGAGCGCGATCAGCAACTCGGCGCGCGGCCCGGTGGCGCCCCAGCGCATCGGCGCCCCTACTTGGTCAGGCCGAGCCGGGCCATGATCCCGGTGATCCGCTGCGTGTCTTCTTCGACAAAGGTCTTGAACGCGTCGCCGGCCAGGAACACCGACTCCCAGCCGAACTTGGCGAGCGTCTCCTTCCACGCCGCCGACTCCACCCCGGCGCGGAGCGCGGCGATCAACGCATCGCGCTGCGCGGTCGAGATGCCCGGCGCGCCGAAGATGCCGCGCCAGTTGCCCAGCACCGCCTCGAAGCCCAGCTGCTTCAGCGACGGGATGCCGTCCTGCGCGGTCGGCGCCGACACCGCCAGCGCGCGCATCCGCCCGCCCTTGATGTGCTCGGCAAACTCGCCCAGACCCGAGATACCCACCGTCACGTGGCCGCCGACGATGTTGGCCACCGCGTCGCCGCCACCCTTGGCCGCCACGTAGTTGACCTTGGTCGGATCGACGCCGGCGGCGCGCGCGATCAGCCCCGCCAGAATGTGGTCGCTGCCGCCGGCCGAGCCGCCATGCCAGGAAATCTTGCCGGGGTCGGCGCGGAAGGCCGCCAGCAGCTCGGCCAGCGTCTTGTACGGCGACTTGGCCGGCACCACCACCACCAGGTATTCGCTCGTCAGCCGCGCCAGCGGCGTCACCATCGCCAGGTTGACCGGCGAGCGGTTCAGCACGATGCCGCCCACCATCACCATGCCGCCCATCATCACCGCGTTGGGGTCGCCCTTGGCGCTGTTGATGAACTGGGCCAGACCGATGGTGCCGGCCGCCCCACCCTTGTTCTCGAACTGCACGTTCTGCACCGACTTGGCCGACTGCATCGCCGTGGCCAGCGCGCGGCCGGTCTGATCCCAGCCGCCGCCGGGGTTGGCCGGGATCATCATCTTCAGCGTGCCGATCACCTGCGCTTGGGCGCTGAGCGGCAGTTGCGCGACGGCGAGAGCCACCGCCGCGCCGAGGGAAAAGTCGCGACGTTTCACGCAAGTCTCCTTGTCCGTTGAACCGCGCTCTGTTTGTGACATCACTGACTGGCGCGGTGGCCGGGCATGGTAGCAGCGGAAGCGGGCCAGGAGAACGCGTGCGCCGCGTTACGCGCCGATGTGCAACTGGTAAACCGCACCGCTGGAGAAGGTGCAGCGCCCCGAGCCCTGCGTGTTGCTGTTCATCGTGTACTCACAGTTGGCGTAGCCGCCGCGCGCGCCGTAGGCGCTGGCTACGCCGCTGCGGCCATTGGCACCCCCGGTGCGAGTGGCTTCGCCCGACATCGTCTCGCCACCGACGTTGAGCGTGAAAGTGCCCTTGCCGTTCAGGTTGCTGGTCACCGTGCCGCTCAGCATGCCGGTGCCGGCCGCGGCTTCGTTGGTGGGGTACAGGCGCACCGGCAGCGTGAGGTTCGAGGGCGGCGGGGCGACCACCACCGCGGGCGCGGGCGCGACCGGGTAGGCCGGCGTGCCATCGGGGTTCAGAGGGACGACCACGCATCCGGTCAGCGCAACGCCGGCCGCGAGAGCCGCGCTCAAAGCACCGATCCGCTTGCGATTTGTCATTGCCTTGCTCCAGGTAGGCGGGCACATGCCCGCGGAGCGCAGGATGGGCAGCGGCGGCGTAGCGCTCAAGGGCGGCGATGCGAGGTAGCGCCAAAGACGGCCAAGCGTGGCATGTACCGCTACATGCCCTGCCACGGCTTTGGCCCTTGGCCCCTTGCCGAACGATCCAGGTCGCCGATCGATCGCCATCCACGCTGCGGCGGCTACGCGTCGGACGACGGGGTGAGGTCGGCTCGACCAACGGATAGATCAGAATCCGGCACGAACCTAAGGCGCTCCCGGCCATGACGGATCGACTCACACGAGCCCGGCGCAGCTGGCTGATGTCGCGCATCCCCGGCAAAGACACGCTGCCGGAACTGCGCGTGCGCCGCCTGCTGCACTGCCTCGGCTACCGGTATCGCCTGCATGTGGCGGCACTGCCGGGCAAGCCGGACATCGTGTTCCCCGCCCGGCGCAAGATCGTATGGGTCAACGGCTGCTTCTGGCACGGACACTTCTGCAAGCGCACCAAGATGCCGAAGAGCCGGCGCGCGTTCTGGGATGCGAAGATCGCGACCAACCGGCGACGCGACCGCGCACTGCGCGCGCGCCTGCGCCGGCTGGGCTGGACCGGCCTCACGGTGTGGGAGTGCCAGACGAAAGACGAGGCGAAGCTCGCGCGCCGGCTCGCCGCCTTCCTCGGCCACGCGGGAGCGCCGGCTACTCGAACTCGGTCGCCAGCCGGTAGTGGCGCTCTTCGACGATCGGCACGCGGTCGCCGTCGAGCGTGAGCTCGAACATCGCCAGCCGTTCGCCGGGCATCGACTGCACCGCGAGCGGCTTGCACAGCAGGTCCGGAAAGCGCTCCGCGCAATACGCGATGTCCTGCCGCAACTGGCCGGCATGGATCCGGTCCTTGCCGTCCTTGGCCTGCACCGGCACAACGTAGCGCCGGCCGAGCTTGTCCACGCCCACGTACAGCTCGTCGATCTCGATTTGGCCGACGCCCGCCACGCGCGTCTTCAGGTGGCTCTGCAACGAGTAGGCGGCGATGCCGAGGAAGACATCGACCAGGCGGTTGTAGCGGACGCGCGCCAGGGTGGCCTGCTCGTCGCCAAGCGCATAGAGCGCGACGATTTCCGGTGTGGCGTTGGGGATGCTCGTAGGCTTCAAGTGCGCGTTCGGTTCGATGTGCCGGCTGCCGAGCGGGACGGCGCGGAACGCGTAGCGGCTGTCCCGCCCGGCGCGGCCGGCGAGGACGACCATCCACTCGGTCCCGGCCGGCGCGGTAGCGCGAATCTCGTCCGGCAGCGCGCGCCGCGAGCGGAAACTGTAGAGCACGTCCGGCGGATTGCCGATGGCCTGGCCGTTGTTGGCCGCGATTACCTCGGGCAAATCGCATGCCTTGCGGTAATCGGCACCGGTGAAGAAAAGTTCCGCCGCACCGGGGCGGTACAGACGGCGGAACACCGCCAGCAGCGCCAGCGAGTCGGCGCCGGCGTCGCCCTTGCCGCGGGCGGCCCTAGCCTTCGGCGCGCGCGTGCCGCTCGGCATGTCGGGCTTTCGGCGACGGGGAGGCGCGCAGCCGCTGGGCGATCGGCACTGCCGGCAGGTCGAAGTAGCGCGTCGCGGCGCTCATGTCGAACCGCAACAGGCGCTCGTCGCCCAGCCGAAGCGCTTGCGCCGGCTTGCTCGGCGCGCGACCGAGGGCGGCCACGACGCTCCCGGCGACCGCGCGCGCCAGCAGCGGCGGCACGGAATTGCCGACCTCGCGGAAGCCGTGCCACTTGGTCGCGTGGAAACGGAACCAGTCGGGATAGGAATGCAGGCGCGCCGCTTCGCGCACGGTGAGCACACGCGGGTGAAACGGGTGGATCGGTCGCGGCGAGGTGAAGGCGCCGCGCGCGCTGTCGGTCCCCGCCCGCAGTGTGTTGCAGCGACCGGCGGGATCGAGCTTTAGGAAGCGACTGACGGGTCGGTCTTGCCGTGGGGCGTGGCCGCGAAGCGCCGTTTGGACAACTCGGTGTGCTCGGTGCGCATGCTGGCGGTCAGACGACCCGGATCGAACACGCGTTCGTAGCCGAAATCGGCCACATCGGCGGCGATGCCGCGCAGCACGGCCGCATAGGCCGACGGCACGCCGAAGACGGCCGGCGCGGAGTCGTGGTCGCGCAGTTCTTCGTAGGCATCTACGTCCGGCAAGTCGGCCAGCGCCTCGGCGACCGTCGTGCGCGCGCCGGGTGCGGGGTAATCGGGCAGCGTCAGCCCGTGCCGCGCGCCGAGCAAAAACAGTCGCTGGCGATCCTGCGGCACGCCGAAGTCGGCGGCGTTGAGCACGCGGTACGGGAGGCGCACGTCGTAGCCGGCGGCGGCGAAGGCGGCGATCACCTCGTCCAAAAAGGCGCGGTGCTTGCCCAGCGTCAGCCCCTTGACGTTCTCGAACACGAAGTACTTGGCGTTAAATTCGGTCGTCAGCCGGACGAAGTGATGCACGAGCCCGTTGCGCGGATCGTCGAGCGCGCGCTTGCCGATGAGCGAAAAGCCCTGACAGGGCGCGCCACCGACGACGAGATCGACGTCGCGGTCGCCCAGCCCCGCCCGCTCCCGAATCTTGGCGCCGGTCAGTTCGGTCGCGCTGGCGCACAGCGTCGCGCAGCGTGGAAAGTTGTAGGCATGGACCGCAGCGTGAATCGGATCGATTTCCACGGCGGCGGCGACATCGAAACCCGCCTGCTCCACGCCGAGCGAGAGGCCCCCGCAGCCGGCGAACAGATCGACCGCGACGGGTCGGCTGGGATCGAGGGGCATGCGAGCAGCTTCCGTTTCGAGGGGCAGTTTCGGCTGCGGACTGTAAGGCATGGTCGCGAGGAGTTTCGGATACTGAATTTTTGTACAGTACCCGAACGGCGAGGCCGCGCGCAAGGCTTTTGTGCGCGCCGGCCGGCGCCTCTCAATCCGCCCGCAGCGCGTCGACGATCTTCATCCGGCTCGCCTTGATCGCCGGCAGCACGCCGCCGACAAAGCCCATCACCAGCGCAAAGGCAAGCGACTGCCCGACGATCTTCAGCGTCAGCGTGAAGCCGAAGGCGAGTTCGGAGAACGACGAAAAGTTGGTCGTCGAGATCGTGATCGCGGTCAGGAAGCTGGCGAAGAACAGCCCGAGCAGCCCGCCCACCAGCGCCAGCAATAGCGATTCGCCGAGAAACGCCGTCAGGATCGAGCGGCGCTGAAAACCCAGCGCGCGCAGCGTGCCGATTTCGCCGGTGCGGGTGGCGACCGCGGCGTACATCGTGATGGTCGCGCCGATCATCGCGCCCAGCGAGAAGATGATCGAGAGCGCCAGCCCCAGGTAGCTGATGAAATCCGACAGGCTCTTGGACTGGTCTTCGTAGAACTTGCGCTCGCGGCGGACATCGACCTTCAACCGCGGGTCTTCGTCGAGCCGCTGCTTGAGCGCGTCGAACGCAGCCGGCGAAGACAGCCTGGCGATCAGCGACGAATACGAAATCCGCCGGAACGCCTGGATCATCTGCTCCACATCGCCCCAGATTTCGGAGTCGAACGCGGTCTTGCCGGCATCGAACCGGCCTACCACCGTCCACTTGCGGCCGGCAAACGACAGCTGCTGGCCGATCTCCACGCCGGCAAACTGGCGCGCGACCGAGGCGCCGACCACGATCTCGCTCGACCCCGGCATGAACATCCGTCCCTGCACGATCTTCACCTGCGGCCGCAGCGTGAGACCCATCGGCGGCACGCCGCGCACGACCACGTTGCTGCGCTTGGTCGGCTGATCGCGCTTGGGCAGCGAGTTCAGCACCACCACTTCCTTGGACACCAGCGGCTCGCCGCTGGCGCCGCGCGCGACTTCGGGCGAGGCTTCGACCAGTGCCGCCTGGTCGCGCAGCAGGCCGCTTTGCACCTCGGTCTGGCTGCCCTGGCGGATCACGATCACGTTGTCCGCCGCGCCGGTGCCGACCAGCGTGGCTTTGAGGCCGGCGTCGAGCATCAGCACCGCGGCGAAGACGAACACGACGAGCGCCATGCCGCCGGCGGTGAGTGCGGTGGTGAGTTTGCGCACCCACAGGTTGCGGGCGATGTAGTTGAGCGGGATGTTCATCGACTACCCGCCGCGCCGGGGTGCGCTGTGGACTTCGGGCGAGCGGTCTTCCCTCACCCGGCGCTTCGCGCCACCCTCTCCCGGGGGGGCGGAAGCGGGGTTTCGCAAAGCGCCAGCTTTGCGCCGCTGGAGCGACGCGCGCCTGCCAGCGCGCGGCTCCGGGTTTTCTCCCCTCTCCCCCCGGGAGAGGGGCGGGGGTGAGGGAAGACCGCGGGCGACCGGGACAACGCCGCGGGCGGCACACTGCTCACGCCACATGCCGCAACCCATCGACGATCTTGATCCTCGACGCGCGCCACGCCGGGATCAACCCCGCCACTACGCCGACCACGGCCGCGCAGGCCGCTTGCAGCCAGAACGTCTCCGGCACCAGCGGCATCTTGGCAAAGACGCTCAGCGTCAGCGAATGAAAGCCGCGCACCACGGGTGTCGTCAACGCGATGCCGAGCGCGCCGCCGATGGCGGCCAGCGTCAGCGCCTCGCCCATGATCAGCCCGGCCACGTGGCCGGGGCCGAAGCCCAGCGCCTTGAGCGTGGCGTACTCGGACAGGCGCTCGCGCGCGGTCATCGCCATCGTGTTGGCGGCCACCGCGAGGATGATCAGGATCACCACGTAACTGACGCCGCGGATCGCCACCACGATGGTCTCGATCATCGCCACAAAGCCGAGCGTGAACGCCTTCTCGGTCTCGGTCAGCGTCTCGGCGAGCGAGTTGCGGAACTCATCGTCGATCGCGCGGGCGATGTCGGCCGCGGCCGTCGGGTCGTCGATGCCGACCACGAACACGCCGGCCGCATCGGCCCGCCGCGGGAAGACCTTCTTGATCTGCTCGTTCAGATAGTCGAAGTGGAAGAACATCTGCCGCGTGATCGTGGTCTCGTCGCGCGCGTCGTAAATCGCACGCACCGTGAACTCCCAGTCTCCGGGGTAGATGCCGCTTTTCAGCGGGATGCGGTCGCCGACCTTGAAGCCGTACAGTTCCGCCAGTTGACGCCCGATAGCCGCGCCGCGCCGGTCGCGCAGGAAGTCGGCGTACTCCTCCGGCTTGAATACGAACTCCGGGAACAGCGGGAAGAAGCTCGGCGCATCGACCGCAAACTGCGCGAAGAAATTCTTCGGCTCCTTGTAGATGCCGCCGAACCAGTTCTGCACGCTCACCGCGTTCACACCCGGCACCGCGCGGATTTTTTCGCGGTAGTACATCGGCATCACGAAGGTGAGCGAGATCGCGTTGCGCGTGATGAGCCGCGCACCCGAGGCCGCGTCCGACCCCGCGTACCAGGCGCGCACCACCGTTTGCAGCAAGCCGAACGCGAGGATCGCGATCACCAGCCCGACGATGGTCAGCGTCGAGCGCAACCGCGCGCGGAAGACGTTTTTGAAGACGAGCTTGAGGAAGAACATCGAGAGGAAACGTCGTCAATCGAATATCGCCTGCCCTATCCCGGTCATTCCGAGCGCAGCGAGGAATCTCATCGCACCGACGACCGAGATTCCTCGCTGCGCTCGGAATGACATGGGTAGCGGTGGCGCATCATTCAGACGCGGTATCCGTCAACTGTCCCTTGTCCAGATAAATCAGGTGATGCGCGGCTTCGGCGGCGCGCGGGTCGTGGGTGACCATCACGATGGTCTTGCCCAGTTCCAGGTTCAGCCGGTCGAGCAGCTTGAGAATCTCCGCCGCCGACACGCGATCCAGATCGCCGGTCGGCTCATCGGCGATGATCAGCAGCGGATCGGTCACCAGCGCGCGCGCGATCGCCACCCGCTGCTGCTGGCCGCCGGACAACTCGTTCGGGTAGTGCTTGCTGCGCTCGGTGAGGCCCACCAGCCCGAGCAGCAGATCCACCCGCTCGCGCCGCTCGCGCCGCGACAGGTTGGTCAGTTGCAGCGGCAACTCCACGTTCTCGAACGCGGTCAGCACCGGCATCAGGTTGTAGAACTGGAAGACAAAGCCCACGGTGCGGGCGCGCCAGTCGGCCAGCGCCGCTTCGTCCAGTTGCGTGATGTCCTCACCGGCGACGGCGAGCCGACCCGCATCCGGCTTGTCGATGCCGGCGACGAGATTGAGCAGCGTGCTCTTGCCCGAGCCGGACGGCCCCATCAGCGCGACGAAGTCGCCCTCGCGGATCGTCAGGTTGATGTCGGTCAGCACCGGCACCACCTGCTCGCCGCGGATGTACGACTTCGACAGATGCTCGATCTGCACCAGCGGCCGGCGCGGCGCCGCAACAGGCGTGGCAGCGCTCATCGGCGGCGCCTACTTGCGCAGCGCTGTCACGCGCGCACCGTCGGCGAGCTTTTCGGGCGGCGCGATCACCACGCGCGTGCCGGGCGTGGCGCCATCGACCCGCAACAGGTCGCCTACCTTGCCGCCGACCGTCACGGGAGTTACCGCCACCGTGCCGCTGTCGGCCTCGGCCGGTTCGGCCGCGCGGGGCTTGGCCGCGGGTGCGTCGCTCTTGACCACCAGCAGCACGTCGCGCCCGTCGCGCTTGACCACCGCCTCCGGCCGCACCGCGGGCACGGTCTTGCGCTCCTCCGGCGTGGGCACGCGCGACAGGAAGGCCACCTTCGCGCTCATGTCCGGCAGCACGCGCCCATCGCTTTCGACGAACTTCACCTTGACCAGCAAGGTCGCCTTGCTGCGATCCACCGTGGGCACGATCCGCGACACGCTACCCAGCAGCCGCAGCTCGGGATAGGCATCGAGTTGAATCTCCACCGGCTGGCCGGGGGCGATCTTGGCGATCGAGTTTTCCGCCACGTCGGCCTCGACTTCGAGGGTGGCCATGTCGGCCATCGTCACCACCGCGCCGGTCGTGCCGGCGGCACTGGAAAACGGCGTGACGATGTCGCCGACGTTCGCGCTCTTGGTCAGCACCATGCCGGTAAACGGCGCGCGGATCAGCGTCTGCTCGAACGCCACCTCGGCCACTTGCAGCGCCGCCTGCGCCTGTTTGACCTGCGCTTGCAGCGTGCCGATGTTGGCGCGCGCCTTGTTGTAGCGCGCGACAGCCGTGTCCACCGCGGACGCGGAGATGAAGTTCTTTTCCGCCAGCTCGCGCGTGCGCTTGAGGTTGGCCTCCGCGTCGGCGAGTTCGGCCTGGCCTTGCGCGAGGTTGGCCTTCGCCGCTTCCACATTGGCCGCGGCCTGAGCGCGCTGCGCGGCCACATCGCGGTTTTCCAGCCGCGCGATCACGTCGCCCTGCTGCACGCGCTGCCCTTCGACCACGCCCAGCCACTCCAGGCGCCCAGTGCCCTTGCTCGACACCGACGCCTTGGTCTGCGCGGTCACGCGGCCAGTGGCGTTCAACAGCACCAGCGACTGCGACGGGTAGGCCGCCGCCACTGCACCGATTTCCACCGGCGTCGGCCGCCCGCGCTGAATCAGGGCGAAGGCCGTCCCGCCGAGCACCAGCAGCACCAGCAGCCAGACCCACCAGCGCTTCCACCACGCGCGGCGGCGGCGCAGCGGAGCCGCGCCGCGGTCGATGGCGAGTTTGGATAACGACGACGGCTCGGTGCTCATGGCGGATCGCGCTCGAACAATGGCCGCCATCGTAGCGGAGCGCCCCGCGGCGCCAGGCGCATTCCGCGCCGTCGCCGCGCCGTTTGGCGCCGGACTCGCCCGCCGTTATTTGCCGATGCAGAAGCGCGTGAATCGCGGCGGGGCCTTGTGAATCAAGCTCCCCGCGATTTGTCGCGGTGGATATGTACTCATGCGTTTACTCGAGAGCGGCTCGTCATGCGCGGCACGCCTTGGCTTCTCGCCGAGGTGCCGTCGAACCTGTAACAAGCCGAGCCCCTTGCGCGCATAGTGAAGGCAGTCAAGCGCGTGCGGCGGCCTTCCTCGCGCCGTTGGATGCCGCAGCCACGGCGGAAGCCCTTCGTGCAAGAAGCTCTTGCAGGAACCCTTCGGTACCACCACGGGCTTACATATTCATGGCGTGTATGAATTTCATCCACGCAGTGACGACGCTGCGGCGGCGGCGACCTTGCACTTCTGGAGGCGCATTCCGCAAATGCACGGAGGGTCCCCCGCCGACTCGTCTTCGCGTTCACCTCGGCTTTGGCCGAGGCTCCGGCGGTGGGGCGGCCTGGGCCGCACCGGGTCGGCAGGACCATCCTGGCGCTCGAGTTGGTCAATACGCAGCCGGCGATCTACCTGCACCTCGAACCCACTGGAAACTAAAACAAGGCGCCCGCCTTCCGTTCTTGTTAAAGACTGCCTATCATATGGAGCGGTTCTAGCTCCATACGAAAGGCAGCCCTCTGGATGGCGACTGTCGGCGAAGCCCCGACCCGAGCGGGACGCTACATCACCCAGCCCACGGGCTATCGGGCGTACATGCCGGCACCCCTGCCGCCACAGCCCGCACTGGCACTGGGCGGCGAGCTGCAGGGCCTGCTTTCCGCCGCCGACCGCGCGCTGGGTCGGCTCGACGGCTCGGTGCTCACCCTGCCGAACCCGGACCTCTTCGTCTTCATGTACG
>JAJTHJ010000357.1 GCA_021298875.1 Burkholderiales bacterium
GTGGTGGCGGGCGTGTTTCACATCATCAACCACGCCACGTTCAAGGCGTCGCTCTTTATGGCGGCCGGCATCATCGACCACGAGTGCGGCAGCCGCGACCTGCGCCGACTAGGTGGCCTGTGGCGGCTGATGCCGATCACCGGCACGCTCGCCACCGTCGCGGCGGCGGCGATGGCCGGGGTGCCGCTCGCCAACGGCTTCCTGTCGAAGGAGATGTTTTTCGCCGAAACGGTCGCGCTCGACACGGATCCGGTGTTCGAGTGGGTGTTGCCGATCACTGCAACGGTGGCCGCCGCGCTGTCGGTGGCCTACAGCACGCGCTTCATTCACGATGTGTTTTTCAATGGCCAGCCGGTGGGTCTGCCCAAGACGCCGCACGAGCCGCCGCGCTTCATGCGCGTGCCGGTGGAACTGCTGGTGCTGCTCTGCCTCGCCGTGGGCCTGCTGCCCAATCTGACCGTCGGGCCGCTGCTGGCAGTGGCCGCGCAGGCGGCGCTCTTCGGCGGGCCGCAGGGCGAGTTGCCCGAGTACACGCTGGCGCTGTGGCATGGCTTCAACCTCCCGCTGCTGATGAGCCTCGTGGCGCTGGCCGCCGGCGCGCTGCTGTACTTTGGCTTGCAGCGCTTCGTCAACCTGCATCGCGTCGAGCGACTGCCGGGCTGGGTCGCCGCCGGCGGGCGCGAGGCCTTTGCCGCGCTGATCCGCGCCAAGGTCGCCGTCGCCGGCGCGATCACGCGCGTGTTGCAGTCCGGCTCGTTGCAAAACTATCTGCTGCTGCTGGTCGTGATGGCGCTGGCCGCCGGCGCGTTGCCTTATCTGCGTGGCGGCTTTGGCGCCGCGCCCGAGTTGGCGCCGCCGCAGCCGGCGCCGCCGGGGCTGATCTTCGTCTGGGCCATCGGTGTTGCGGCGGCGATCACCAGCGTGTTCGCCTATCGCCATCGGCTCCTGGCGCTGATCCTGCTGGGCGCGGTCGGCCTGGTGGTGAGCCTGCTCTTCGTCTACCTGTCCGCACCCGACCTCGCGCTGACACAACTGTTGGTCGAAGTGGCGAGCATCATCCTGATGGCGCTGGCGCTGCACTGGTTGCCGCGCGACAGCCCGCCGGAGCGCGGGCGCGTGCGGCAGGGTTTCGACGCGCTGCTGGCGCTGGCCGCTGGCGGCGGCGTGGCGGCGCTGGCGTACGCGGTGCTGACACGGCCCTTCGACTCGTTGTCGCCGTACTACCTGGCGACCACGGTGCCCGAGGGTGGCGGCGCCAACGCGGTCAACGTGATCATCGTCGACTACCGCGGCTTCGACACGCTGGGCGAGATCACCGTGCTCGGGCTGGCCGGGGTGATCGTTTACGCATTGCTCGCCGGCTTCCGCCCGGTACAGCCGCCGGCCAAACCGGGCGGCGAGGACGACCGCCATCCGCCGCTGCTCGGCATCGCCGTGCGCGCCTTGTTGCCGCTGGCGGCGCTGATCGCGGTGTACCTCTTTCTGCGCGGGCACAACGCGCCGGGTGGCGGCTTCATCGCGGGGCTGGTGCTGGCGATAGCGCTGATCCTGCTCTACGTCGCGCACGGCAACCGCTGGATGCGCGAGCGGCTGCGCGTGGACTTCCGCACGTGGATCGGCGGGGGCCTGCTGATCGCCGGCGGCACCGGCATCGCGAGCTTCTTCTTCAACGCGCCGTTCCTGACCAGCAGCTACGTGTATTTGCCGGTGCCGCTGCTCGGGCAGGTTCCGCTGGCGAGCGCGGCGCTCTTCGACCTTGGCGTGTTCCTGACCGTGGTCGGCGCGACGATGGTGGCGCTGGCGTCCATCGGGCGGATTGGCGAGAGGGCGGAGTGATGCCCAGCATTGAACTCCTCCTCGCCTTGCTGATCGGCGTGCTTACCGCAGGCGGCGTGTGGCTGCTGCTGCGGGCGCGCAGCTTCGACGTAATCCTTGGGCTGACGCTGCTGTCGTACGCGGTCAACGTGTTCATCTTCGCGATGGGCCGCGTGCGCGTGGGCGCGCCGCCGATCATCGGCGGCAAGACGCCCGCCACGCTGGCCACGATGGCCGACCCGCTGCCGCAGGCGCTGGTGCTGACCGCCATCGTCATCAGCTTTGCGATGACCGCGCTGCTGCTGGTGATCGCGCTGCGGGCGCGGGCGGAGACGGGGTCGGATCACGTTGACGGACGCGAGGAGGGCGGCGATGGCCGTTGAGTTCTCGCCGCTGGTCGTCGCCCCCATCGTGCTGCCGCTGGTGGCCGGCGCAGCCTTGCTGCTGCTCGAGCGGCACCGCCCGGGCTGGGTGCCGGTGCTGTCGCTCGCCGCGGTGCTGGCGCTGCTGGCGATCGATCTGCGGCTGCTCGCCATCGCGGCGACCGGCGAAGTGCAGGCCTATCTGCTCGGCAACTGGCGTGCGCCGTTTGGCATCGCGCTGGCGCTGGATCGGCTGGCCGCGCTGATGCTGCTGCTGACGGCAGTCGTCGCGCTGGCGGCGCTGCTCTACGCGCGCGGCGGCGACGAGCGGCGCGGGCCGCACTTCCATGCGCTGTTCCAGATCCAGTTGATGGGCTTGAACGGCGCCTTCCTGAGTGCCGACCTTTTTAATCTGTTCGTGTTCTTCGAGGTATTGCTGGCGGCAAGTTACGGCCTGCTGCTGCACGGCGCGGGCGCGGCGCGGCTGCGCGCCGCGGTGCATTACGTGACCTTCAACCTCGCCGGCTCGGCGCTGTTCCTGATCGCGGTGGCGATCCTCTACGGCGTGACCGGCACGCTCAACATGGCCGACCTCGCGCAGCGCCTGCCGGCGCTGCCGGACAGCGATGCGCAGTTGGCGCAGGCCGCCGCGCTGCTGCTGCTGGTGGTGTTTGGCGTCAAAGCCGCCGCGCTGCCGCTGTACTTCTGGCTGCCGGACACCTACGGCGCGGCGACAGCGCCGGTGGCGGCGCTGTTCGCGATCATGACCAAGGTCGGCGTCTACGCGATCGCGCGCGTCACCACGCTGATCTTCGGCGCCGAAGGCGGCCCGGTCGCGCAGGTCGCTTCGCCGTGGCTGCCCGCGATCGCCTTGGCGACCATCGCGGCGGGGGCGGTAGGCGCGGCGGCGGCGCAGCGGCTGCGGGTGCTGATCGCGTATCTGATCGTCGTCTCCGCCGGCACGCTGCTGCTGGCGGTTGGGATCGGCAACGCCGGAACCCTGGCGGCGGGCTTCGTCTATCTGGTCAACACGACGCTGGCGGCCGCGGCGCTCTTCCTGCTGGCCGATGCGGTCGCGCAGGCACGCGCGGCCGGCGATGCCTTGCAGCCGTCGAGCTTCGACGGTGCGCGCGGCGCGTTGGGCGCGGCGTTTTTCCTGCTCGCCATTGCCGCCGCGGGGCTGCCGCCGCTGGCCGGCTTCATCGCCAAGGCGCTGTTGCTGCAAGCGGCCGGCGGCACGGCGTTCGGCGTGTGGACGTGGAGCGTGGTGCTGCTGGCGAGCCTGTTGGCGATGGTCGCGCTCGCGCGCAGCGGCGCGGTGTTGTTCTGGCAGACGGAAGGCGGCAGCGCGCGACCGTTGCGCGGCACGCAGGCGCTGCCGCTCCGGGTGGTCGCCGTGCTGTCGCGCGACGTCTTCCCGCAGCGGCTCGGCATCATGGACATCTCCACCGCGCAGTGGCTGTTCGGCCGCGTCGGCACGATCTCGCGCGTGGACCTGCGGCTCGAGCCGAAC
>JAJTHJ010000152.1 GCA_021298875.1 Burkholderiales bacterium
ACTACGGCGGCGGCAGCTTTGGCGACCGCTTTGGCGGCGGGGGTGGCGGCGGCTTCCGCGGCGGAGGTGGCTTCAGGCGCTGAACGCACGTGCCGCCGGCCATGGAAACTCATCGCGCGCGATGACGGTTGACGCGATTGCGCTGGCGGGCCAAACCGGCTTTCGGGCCCGCGCGGAGCGGTGGATGAAGCGCGCTTGCTTGCTGATCGCTGCTCTGTGCCTGCTCGGCGTGGCCCGCGCACAAGCCGCGCCCGTCCGTGCCACGGTCGAAGCCGCGCAGAAGGGCGACGCCGCCGCGCAGTACAAGCTCGGCGAGATCTACGACCTCGGCCAAGGCGTGCCGCAGGACTACACGCAGGCGGTCAAGTGGTACCGCGCCGCGGCTGAACAGGGTTTGCCCGCGGCGCAGTTCGCGCTCGCGGAGATGTACAAGAACGGCGACGGCGTGGCGAAAAATCTGCCCGAGGCATTACGCTGGTACCAACGCGCCGCCGGGCAAAACCACGCCGGCGCACAGTTGCTGCTCGGTGTGCTGGCCGAAAGCGGCACCGGCCTGCCGCAAAACGACGCGCAGGCGGCGCAGTGGTACCGACTGTCGGCCGCGCAAGGCGATGCTCGCGCGTTGCTGCTGCTCGCCAACCTGTATCAACTCGGGCAGGGCGAGCCGAAGAGCGCGGTCGCCTCTTATGCGCTGTACACGCGCTCGCTGGCAGCGGACGGCTCGCGCGCCAACCCTTCGGCCGGCCATCGCGCGCAACTGGCGCGCGGCATGACGGCGGCGCAGATCGCCACGGCGGGGAAGCTGGCGGAAGAACTGGCGCGCCCGGGCAACTTTGCCAAGGCGCTGGATGCGGCGGTGGCGACGTGGATCAAGCCGTAGTCCAAAGTGTGAGCATGTCGCCCCGGCGAAGGCTGCGGCCCAGTGTCGTTCGTACAAAAGACGCTGGGCCCCGGCCTTCGCCGGGGCGACGGAACTCCGAGCGCCTTACTTCGCCGCCACCGTCTTGAGCTTGGCCCGTTCGTTGCGCACCATCGCGGCGGTCGCATTGGGCGCGGTGGTGTTGCCCCAACTGCTGCGCACGTAGTTGGCGATCTCGGCGATCTGCGCGTCGGTCAGTTGCGCGGCAAAGCCCGGCATCGGCACATAGCCGTTGCGCGGCGGCAAACCGGCCAACACCGCGTGGATCACGTTGATCGGGTCGGGCGCCACCACCGCGCCATTGCCGGCCAACGGCGGAAAGACGCCGGGCAGCCCGGCGCCTTTGGCCCGATGGCAGCCGCCGCAGTTGTCCATGTAGAGCTTGGCGGCGGACGGCGGCACCGGCTGCGCGGCGCCGAAGTTCTGCGCCGAGGTCTTGGCCGCCAGCGTCTTCAGGTAGGTCGCCATCGCCCGCAGGTCGGCATCGGTCGCGAAGGCCATGCTGTTGTGCTGGACGGTGGCCATGTCGCCGAAGGTGGTGGACTTCTTCTTGGCCGCGCCGGTTTTCAGGTACGCGACGATCTGGTCGATGCTCCAGTCGCCGAGGCCGCTCTTCCAGTTCTCGGTCAGGTTGGGCGCGAACCAGCCATCGACCGTGGCACCGGTAAACGCACGATCCTTTTCCACTGCACCCATGAAGTTGCGCGGCGAATGGCAGGCGCTGCAATGCCCGAGCCCTTCTACGAGATAGGCGCCGCGGTTCCACTCCGGCCCCCAGGCGGGGTCGGGCTTGTAGGTGCCTTCGGTGAAGAACAACTCGCGCCAGAAGCCCATGCTCAGTCGGATGTCGAACGGCCAGCGCAACTGGTTCACCTCCACCTTGTTGGCCACCGGCTGCAACGTGCGCAGGTAGGCGTAAATCGCGTCGCTGTCGGCGCGCGTCACCTTGGTGTAGAAGGTGTACGGCATCGCGGGGTACATATCGCCAACGCCTTTGGCGACCCCGTCGTGCAGCGCACGGTAAAAATCATCGGCGCTCCAGGTGCCGATGCCGGTGGCGACATCCGGCGTGATGTTCGGACTCAGCAGATCGCCGAACGGCGTGGCGACGCGAAAGCCGCCAGCCCAGGGCGTGCCGCCGGGTTTGGTGTGGCAGGCCATGCAGTCGCCCAGCCGCGCCAGATACTCGCCGCGTTTGCCGAGATCGTCCGGCGCGGTCTGCGCGACCGCCGGCAGTGCGCACAAATAAAAAGCCGCGGCACTTGCCGCGGCTGCGAGCCGGCTCCACGCTGTCATCAGCGTCTCCTCCCGGCGTGTTGCATCACTTCTTGGCCGGCATCGGCGCCCAGGCTGCGCACCAGCCCTTGGCGGCGACCAGCCCGCCGGCGAAGGCCGAGCAAGCGCCTTCGTTCGGCCCCTTGGCCGTGTACAGCGCGCAGTTGTCGCAGAAGTGCTTCGGGTCCTTGCGGCCGGGGGCCTTGGTCGCGTCGACGACGTATTGCAGCCCCTTGGCCTGCGGCGAGTTCGGATCGACCTTGGCTTGCGCGTGGGCCGTGCCGACCAGTCCCGCCAGCGGCAGCGCGGAGGCCCCGGCGACGGTCAGGCGGATAAAGCGGCGACGACTTTGCATTTCGGACATGGCATCAACTCCAGGAGTGGTCGGGGGGACAAGCAGTGGGCGCGCCCGCAGCGCGCTCCGGGCGCGAATATTAGCGTGCGCGGTACCTGCCCTACAGTGATTGGGCGTAAAGGGCGAGCGCGCGCCGGTCTTCGGGCGTTAGGCCGTGGGCGATGCCGTGCATCGTCACGCCGAGCGGCCGGTGGCCGTCCACGAAGCCCTGCAGTTGCCGTTCGAGATACGCGGCGTTCTGACCCGCCAGCGCGGGGAAGTCCGCGATGCCACGGCCGGCGGCGCCGTGGCAGTCCTGGCAGGCCACCACGCCCGCGGCCGGTTTGCCTTGCGTGTAGAGCGCGCGCCCGCGCTCGAGCAGCGCGGTGTCCGCGGCGCGCGCGGCAGGTGCCGGCTTGCGCGCGGCGTACAAGTCGACGGCGGCCTTGGCCTCGGCCTCAGTCGCCGCGTGCGCGGGGCCGATCATGTACCGCCGCGCCAGCGCACCGCCGCGCGCGTTGGCGGGCAGCGGTGCCGGCGCGGCGATCCAGGCGGAGATTTCGATCGACGACGGCGCCGGCGCCGCGGCGAACGCCGTCATCTGTCGCAGCAGGTAGCCGGCGTTCCGGCCGGCCAGTCTCGGCACGTCCGGCAACTGCGCGTTGCCGTCGATGCCGTGGCAGCCCGAGCAGACCCAGGTCACCACGCGCGGCGCCTTCCAATCCTGTTGCGCGAGTGCGGCAGGCGTGCCGAGAAGCGCGGCCAGTGCGGCGAGTACGGGCAGTTTGTGCATGGCAGCCTCACAGTGCGAAGAACAGGTTCAACCACAGCGTGTTGTTGTCCGCCGGGCTGCGGCCGAGGCCATCGATGTTGCTGGTCAGTCCATTGAACTTGGTGAAGCCCGAATACTGCAATTGCAGCTTGACGTTCTGTGTGGGCTGATAGTTGGCTTGCAGCACGTAATTGTTCGTGTTGGGCGTGGCCGACAGCGTGTTGCCCGCTGGCCCCGTCACCGCATACAGCGCCGCGTTGGCGCTGCCGTTGGACTGGCTATAGGCGGCGCTAAAGGTCCAGCGGTTGTCGAGCGCATAGGTGGCCGAGAGCGTGAAGCCGTTCAAGTTGCCGCTGGCGATCGACGAGTTGCCCCGTGGATAACTGCCGTCCCAGTTCTGCCGCTCGTAGTAGTACGTGCCGCGCACGGTGAGCGCGTGGCCTTCGAGCAGGTACTGGTACTGCGCGTCGAGGTAATAGTCGGTGAACTTGTCCGTCGCACCGCTGCGCACCGTGTTGTTCGGGTACACCTTCGCGACCATGCCGAAGGTGCCGAGCATCAGGTTGTGCGGTCCCCAGGCGTCGTTCCACGTCAGGCGCCAGTAGGGGTTGTAGCCGTCGAGGTAGTTCGCACCCCCGGGCGTGTCGAACGAGGTGCCGATGTTTGCCCAGCGCCAGATGCCGGTGCCGGCGCGGTACAGCGACAACTCGGCGTAAATCTGGCGGTTCCACAGCCGAACACCCCGATGCCGCCGCTCTGGCCGATCAGCGTGGCCAGCATCGTCGAGGCCGGCGCGCCGGGTGCGATCGGCGAGCCGTAGAACGGATAGGCCCAGGCCGGCACCGTGTTCCACACGTCCTGGTTGCTCGGGCCGTTGTTGATGTCCAGTCCCAGCAGCAGCTCGTTATCGCCGGGGTTGAAGAACTGCACCGCGCGCGCGTCCATCACGCCGGTGGCGCCGGTCCAGCCGGGGTAGTTGTTGCTCTCCTGGTACTCGTAGAACACGCCCGCAAAGTCCGTGACTTTCGCGCCGAAGTACGCGACCCCCTGTTCGGCCCGCAGCGCGCCGTTGGGCTGCACGACCGGCTGGCCGGCGGCGTTGTCCGGCGCCGCGGCCCAGGTGACGCCGGCTTGCCCAAAGACGCCGACCGGCAGATGGCTGAAACCTTCGCGCGACACGAAGGCCTTGCCCGCTGTGTAGCCGGAAAGCTTGAAGAAGCGGCCCCACGGTGTGAGCTGCGGCCAGTCGCCGCCCACGTGGCAGGCGGCGCAGGCCTGCTCGGTCTGGCGCGCGTACGAAGGCAGCGCCTCGGCGCGGCCGGCGTGGGCCAGCAGCACGACCGCCAAACCCCAAAGAAGCGCCGCGAGTCTGTACGTGCGCGTCATTGCAGCTTTCCTGCCCAACGGTAACGGCTACCGTTGTAAAGATGCCGGAGCGCGTCGGCAACGGCCGCGTCCACCAAAGCGGGCCGGCTTTGCGCTGCGTCCAACCGTGCCGCGGCGTCGGCGCGACACGTTCTGCGCTCCGGGACGCTTGGCAACCGCGGCTTCGCGTGCGAACATCGAACGCGATGAACGCCAGCAAGCTTGCCGCGATTGCTTTCCTGTGCGCCTTCGGTGGCACGCTCGCCGGCATGGCCTTGCGGCGCGCGATGCCTGCCGGACACTTCGATGCCGATTCCCGCGACACGATCAAGGTGGGGATCGGCCTGGTGGCCACGATGACGGCGCTGGTGCTGGGTTTGGTCACTGCATCGGCCAAGAACACCTTCGACGGCGCCACGGCCAACGTGCAGCAGGTGGCGGTGGACGTGCTGGTGCTCGACCGCACACTGGCGCGCTACGGCCCGCAGGCCCGCGAGCTTCGCGCCGCACTGAAAAATGCGGTCGCGGCGCGAGTCGAGGCGATCTGGCCCAGCGGCGCGGCGCGGTCGGCGGCGGCGAATCCGGCGCAAAGTATCGTGGGAGCCACCGCCGAGTCGGTGGCGCAGGCGATCCATGCGCTGGCGCCGGCCGACGATGCGCAACGCAGCTTGCAGGCGCGCGCCGCCGATCAGGCCGAAACGCTGCTCAAGGCACGCTGGCTGGTGCTCGACGCCACCGAAGCCACGATCCCGGCGCCGTTTATCGCGACCCTTCTGGCCTGGCTGGCGGCGATCTTCGCGAGCTTCGGCCTGTTCGCGCCGCGCAACGCGACGGTGATCGCCGCGCTTTTCATCTGCGCGCTGTCGGTGGCGAGCGCGCTGTTCCTGGTGCTGGAGATGGAGACGCCGTTCGGCGGTCTGCTGCAAGTCTCCGACCAGCCGCTGCGCTACGCGCTGACGCGGCTGGGTCGGTAAACGTCTTCAAGGCGCTGGTGTTGGAATCACCGTGTAGTGCAGGCTACCTGAGCCGTAGGCCGGCTTGAACCAGGTGTTGCCGCACAGGTAGTAGCTCTGGCCGCCAACGGTGGGCGTGATGCAGCCGGCGGGCAGCGCCGCGTAACTGACCCCCATGATGTAACCCCCGGGCGGCGGCGCCGCCGCGACAGGCGGCGCGACCGCCACCGGCGCGGCGCGGGTGGCGCCTGCGGCGACACCGGCGTTGTAGGCACTGGTTGCGCTCGCCGCGCCGGCAGCGACTCCGGCGTTGTACGCGCCGGTATTGGCCGCCGCGGTGTTGGCACTGCCGGCTGCGTAGCCGGAGGCGTAAGCGGTATTAGCCGCTGCCGCGCTGTTGGCCGCCGAGGCCGACGCGATGGCCGCGCCAGTGGCCATGCCCACCACCGCGCCCGCGGCGGCGCAGCCGTAGCAGCCCGCCGCCGGCGGTGGGTAATAGGGCGCCGGCACCGGCGGGTGATACGCCGGATAGCCGTAGGCCGGAGCGCCCGGCGGGTGGTAGTAGGTCGAGCCTCCGGGGTAAGTGTGGTACGCGCCTTCGCCGTACGCGCCCTCGGTCGTGCCGCCGTACATGTTGGTGTGCTCGGTGCCGCCGTAAGCTGAATGTGCGGTGTTGCCGCCGTAGACGTTGGTGTGTTCGGTGCCTTCGCCGGCGACGTGCGAGGTGCTGCCACCCCAGCGGTTTTCGTGGCTGGTTGAGCCGTAGCTGTGCGACGTGCTGCCGCCGAAGCGGTTGGCGCTGGCCCAAGCGGCGGCGTTACCGGCCCAGGCGCAGCCGGTGGCGGCGATGGCGAGTGCGATGGCGATGCGGTTCATCGATGGACTCCTGTGGGCGGCCTTCATTGCGGTTTGGCGGCCGGGGCTGCCGGCTTGGCCGGCGGTTTGGCGGGCGGCTTGGTCTTCGGCAGCGGCGGCAGCGACGGCTTGGCGAAGTCGACCTTCTTCGCCGCCTGCGCCTTGTCCGAGGCGAAGCTGGCTGGCGCGACCGGCGCGCCCAACTGCCAATTGGTGAATTCCATGTCGTAGCGCAGCTGCTTGGGGTCAGCCGCGTAGATCGCGCGGAAGCGCCGCGGCAGCTTGTCTTCGGTGCCGATCCACATTTGCAGGAACACGTCGCGGTTGGCCCATACCACCATGTCGGTCGCGACACCGCCCACGACGGCCGACGGGCCGGTGTAGAACGCCAGCAGCGCGCCCTTGGCGAGCGCGGCGTAGGGGTCGGGGAGCAGCAGATCCTCGAACGGGAAGTAAACGTCCGCCGTCTTGAGCGCCTGCGCGAGCGCGGCCTCCACGGTCGGCGGTGCCGCCGCCACCGCGGCTAGGCCGTCGTTGGGCAGGTACACCACCATGCCCTTGCCGTCGTAGTAGAACTCGCGCGGCGGGCCGTCGCCGGGGATCAGCACGCGCAGCTTGTCGGGCCGCTGCATCGTCACGTCGTAGCGGGTCGTGGTCACCA
>JAJTHJ010000254.1 GCA_021298875.1 Burkholderiales bacterium
AGGCCGAGAGCCTGCTGGCCGAGAACGACTACGAGCGGTTAGTCCGCTTCTTTACCGGCATGACGTGCCCCGAGCGGCCGTGGCTGACCGCCGAGCGTCTTGCCCGCTACCGTGAAGTCTGGGCGCGCGGCCTGACCGGCGGCCTCAACTACTATCGCGCCTCGCCGCTGTATCCGCCGTGCCCCGGCGACCCGGGCGCCGCCGCGCTGACGCTCGACCCCGCGCAGTTCCGCGTCCGCGTGCCGACGCTGGTGCTCTGGGGCGAGGCCGATACCGCGCTGCTGCCGAGCCTGCTCGACCCCTTGCCTGAACTGATCGACGACCTGATGGTCGAACGCTTTCCGCACGCCACCCACTGGCTGTTGCACGAAGAGCCTGAGCCGATCGCCGCGTCGATCCGCCGCTTTCTCGCCGACTGAAACTTCCGTCTACACCTTGCCCGAGCCATGCACCGGATCCTGAACCGTCTTGCCTTGTTCCTGCTGCTGTTCGTCACACTCGCCGCCGGCGCGCAGGAACTGAAGCTGCCGCCCGGCGTGGAGAAGATCGCCACCGTCGAGGGCATCAGCGAATTCAAGCTGCCCAACGGCCTGCGTTTCATCCTGTTTCCGGACGCCTCCAAGCCGACCGCCACGGTCAACATCACCTATCTGGTCGGCTCGCGCCACGAAAACTACGGCGAGACCGGCATGGCGCACCTGCTGGAGCACCTGATCTTCAAAGGCTCGAAAAACTTCCCCGACCCCGACAAGGAGTTCTCGCGCCGGGGCTTTCGCAACAACGGCACCACCTGGCTGGACCGCACCAACTACTTCTCCAGCTTTTCCGCCAGCGAGGACAACCTGCGCTGGGCGCTCGCCTGGAGCGCGGATGCGATGGTCAACTCCTTCATCGCGCGCAAGGACCTGGACAGCGAGATGACGGTCGTGCGCAACGAGTTCGAGATGGGCGAGAACGACCCCAACCGCGTGATGTTCCAGCGCATGCAGGCGATGCTGTACGACTGGCACAACTACGGCAAGAGCACGATCGGCGCGCGCAGCGACATCGAAAACGTGCGCATCGAAAACCTGCAAGCCTTCTACCGGCTTTACTACCAGGCCGATAACGCGGTGCTGACTGTGGCCGGCAAGTTCGATGCGCAACAGACTCTCGACTGGATCGTCCAGTACTTTGGCCCGATCCCCAAGCCCACGCGCGCGCTGCCGCCGCAGTGGACGGTGGAGCCGACCCACGACGGCGAGCGCGAGTTCCGCGTGCGGCGCAAGGGCGAGATTCAGTTGGTGTTCGTCGGCTACCGCGTCCCCTCGGCGCTGCACCCCGACAGCGACGGCCTGGGCTTTGCCGCCGAGATCCTGGGCGACACGCCCAACGGGCGGCTGTACAAGGCGCTGGTGCAAACCGGGCTGGCGGCGCAGGTCTTCGCCTTCCCGATCGATGCGCGCGACCCGGGCTTCGTGATCTTCGGCGCCATCGTCAAGAAGGGTGAGCCGATCGAACCGGTGCGCGCCAAACTCGTGGAAACCATCGAGTCGAGCTTCGCCAAGGCACCGGCCACTGCCGAGGAGATCAAGCGCGTGGTGCAGCAGTCGCGCACCAGCTACGAGCGTGCGTTGTCCGACCCGGAAAAGTTCGGCGTGGGCCTGTCCGAATACATCGCCTTGGGCGACTGGCGGCTCTTTTTCCGCTCGCGCGATCAGTTGGACAAGGTGACCCCGGCGCAGGTCGATGCCGCGGCGGCGCGTTACTTCGTCCGCGACAACCGGGTGGTCGGCATCTTCGAGCCGGAAGACGCGCCGCGCCGGGCCGAGATCACGGCGGCGCCGACGGCGGCGCAGGTGCTGGCCGACTACAAGCCGCGCGTCGAGGGCGACGTGACCGAGGCCTTCGACCCGTCGCCGGACAACCTCGATGCGCGCACGCGCATCGTGCAGGTGGGGGACCTCAAGTTCGCGCTGCTGCCGAAGAAGAACCGCGGCCAGACCGTCAGCGTGCGGCTGATCTTCCGTTGGGGCGACGCGGCGTCGCTCACCGGCCGGGAGATTCAGCAGCAACTCGCCTGGGCCATGCTCACGCGCGGCACGCCGAAGTTGAGCCGCCAACAGATCGCCGACGAGATGACGCGCCTGCAAATGACCGGCGGCATCACGAGCTTCGAAACCACGCGCACGCATCTGCCCGAGGCGCTGCGACTGGTCGCGCACCTGATCGAGCAGCCGAGCTTCCCGCCCGCCGAGTACGAAGAACTGGTGCGCCAGATCGTCACCGCGTTGCAGGCACAACTGGACAACCCCGACGCGCGCTCGCGCGATGCGTTGAACACACTCTTCAACACCTATCCGCGCGGCGACCCGCGCTACTACACGCCGCTGGCAGAGCGGATCGCGCAGATCCAGGCGACCAAGCTCGACGACGTGCGCGCCTTCCACCGCGAGTTCTTCGGCACCGCGCGCGGCGAGATTTCCATCGTCGGCGACTTCGACGACAAGGCGATCGAAGCGGAACTGAAGCAACTGTTTGCCGGCCGCGCCTCGAAGGCGCCGTATGCGCGCGTCGACCGCGAGTACCGGCCGGTCAAGGCCACGCGCCAGGCGGTCGATACGCCCGACAAGGAGAACGCCTTCCTGCGCGCGCGGACCGATCTGCCGTTGCGCGACGACGACGCCGACGCGCCAGCGCTCTTTATCGCCAACTGGATTTTCGGTGGCGGCTCGGGATTGTCAAACCGGCTGATCGACCGGCTGCGGCAAAAGGACGGCATCAGTTATGGCGCCGGCTCGGGCTTGTCGCTCGGCAGCCGCGAGCGCTACGCGACCTGGAGCGCAGCCGCGCTGGTCGCGCCGCAGAACGCGGCGCAGGCCGAACGCGCGTTGCTGGAGGAAATCGAGCGCGTGCGCCGCGACGGCTTTACCGCGCAGGAGATCGAGGACGCCAAGCGCGGCTTTGTCGATGCGCAGCGGCTGTCGCGCTCGCAAGACAGCACGGTGGCGGCGGCCAACGCCAACAACCTCGACCTCGGCCGCAGCTGGGTGTTCTCCAAGGAGTTCGAGCGCAAGGTGCTGGCGGTGACGCCGGAGCAGGCGACCGCGGCGTTCCGCAAGTACATCGACCCGGCGCAACTGACCGTGGTCATGGCCGGCGACGCCAAGAAGGGAGCCAAGTAGTGGCCTGGGCCGACTTCCGCCACCGGCTGCCGCTGCGCGTGCGCTGGGCCGAGGTGGACATGCAGGGTGTCGTCTTCAACGGCCACTACCTGACCTACTGCGACGTCTGCGTGACCGAGTACTGGCGCGCGATCGGCCTGCGTTATCCGGAAGATGTCGTGCGCCACGGCGCCGACATCTTCTTGCGCAAGGCCACGGTGGAGTACCACGCCCCGGCCGTCTACGACGACGAGTTGCAGGTCTGCGGCCGCACGGCGCGGCTCGGCCGCAGCAGCCTGCGCTTCATCGTCGAGATGTACCGGCGCGGCGCGCATGAGGCGCCGTTGATCGAAGCCGAACTGATTCACGTGAACGCCGACCCCGCCAGCAAGCAGTCGGTGTCCTGGCCACAGTCGATGCGCGAGCTGATCGTGGCCTACGAGCCGCTCGCGCCCGAAGAAGCTCACCATGGCAAGCGCTGAGTATCGCGTCCAGCTCGGCCCCTGGGCGGAGTTGCAGGCCGAGGCGGCGCCGATTCGCTTTGCGGTGTTTGTCAATGAGCAGAAAGTGCCGGCCGAGATCGAAATCGACGAATGGGATGAGCCTTCGCTGCACGCCGTCGCCCGCGACGCGCAAGGCAGGGCGGTTGGCACGGGCCGGCTGCTGCCCGACGGTCACATCGGCAGGATGGCGGTACTGGCGCAGGCGCGCGGCGCGGGAGTCGGCAGCTTGCTACTGACCGCTCTGGCAGAGGCCGCGCGCGAGCGCGGCCACACCGAAGCGGTGCTCAGCGCGCAGACGCATGCCATCCCGTTTTATCGCCGTCACGGCTTCGTCGAGGAAGGCGAGGTCTACGATGACGCAGGCATTCCGCACCAGTTGATGCGGCGCCGTCTGTAAGCGTCAGAAGCGCGCGGCCAGCGCGAGGCTGAAGGTCACCGGCGCGATCAGCACGCTGGCGCCGGCTTGCCCGTTGATGGTGGTCTGGTACCGCGGGAAGCCCGTGCGGATGCCCCCGGTCAGGCTGAGCACCGAAGTCAGATCCACCGTGGCGCCGCCCTGCACGACCGGCCCCCAGCTGTCGGACAGCGAGGCGTTGTCGAACTGCTGCTGCGTCACCCGCTCGTAAGCCACGCCGATGCCGGCGAAGAGCTGCACCCGCCGCGCGACCGGGAAGTGGTACTGCCCGGCGAGGGAGTACGCCTCGCGGCGGAAGCTGCCGGACCCTGCGCCGGGCAGATAAAGATCGTGTTCCGACCGCTCGGCCGAAAACTCGAGCGCGAAGTTGTCGCCGAGGTAACGGCGGTAGCCGAGCACCGGCCCGGCGCCGTTGTTCACGCTGGCGTTGTCGACGCCGGACGCATCCGCGTTGACGTAACCGTAGCCGGCGAACAGCAAGTTGCGGCGCCGGTCGGTTCCGTCGGCGGCACCGGGGGACAGACCGCTGCCGAAAGCCTCGGGGGAGATGCGGGCGAAGATGAACGTCACGTTCTGTGTCACCACGTGGGACACGTACACCGAGGCCTCGTCGGTGCCGATGGAGATCAGGGGGAGCACGCCCGGGACGGGCAGCCACAGGGTGTCGTTGCGCGCCGTGAGGAACGCCGTGTAGCCGATGCCTGCCTTCAGGCGCGAGCCGAAGATCGGCCAGCGTGCAACCCAGGCGTAGCCGGCGAGCGGCTCGATGTTGTAGTGCGAGTCCGAAAACGCCATCGCGTAGACGATGCGCTCGTTGTCGCGGTCGTCGATGAAGTAGGAGCCGATGCCCGCGCCGTAGGGATAGCCGTTTTGCCGGTAGTAGTTGTCGTAGGTGCCCGCGGGGTGCGTGGTGATTGCGGGCAGCAGCAGGTTGGCCTGCCCCTTGGCGATCAGGGCTTTTCCGCTTTCCCACTGGTCGGTGAACCAGCTCCAGCCGCTGCTGCGCTGGTCGACCGGCTTCAACCCCGCGGGGGTGGTGTCGTTGATGGCGGTCAGCGCGCGGCTCCACCACGAAGATGTGGACTCTTGCGCTGCGGCGCCGTTGCTCAGGGCAAGCGCTGCGGCCAGTGCCGCGGCGCAGCGTAGTCGGTCAAGCACGGAAAGATCCTCGAGGTCGGGGCAGGGGACAGCAGCATTACCGCTCGTCGCGGCACACCGGCGGCGCGTAGCTTATCACGCAATCACGGGGCCGCGCGGCCGAGGGCAGCCGCCGTATCGAGCGTGAACTCGTAGCGTCGGTCGGCGTAGGCAGTCTCCGGCGCAGCGACGTCGAAGCTGCGCTCGACCAGCGTCACCAGCCCGTCGCGGCGGACCGTCAACACGGTGGAGGCGCGCGTGCCGTAGCCGTTGGCACGGATCTGGATTGCCGACAAGGCCCGCTCCCAATCGAGTGGCACGCCGGTACGGGGCAGGTCACGCTCCCGCGCCGGCTCGCGGTCGGCGAGCAATTGCAGGAGCTCGTCGGCATCGACCCGGCGGGCGATTGCGCAGGCAAACTGCGCCACCGCCCGCGTCACTTTCGGCCAGGGCGTGTCCAGCAGGGCGTTGGACAACCCGTACACCCCTGGCTCCAACCTCCTCGGGGTGTCGGGCGCGCGGTTGCCGAAGTAATGCAGTTGGGCGTCGCGCGGATTCACCTCACCGGCAAGCAGGTTGAAACCGTTGTAGGCGTCCGCGTGCTGAACCTGGCCCGCCAGCCAATGTGGTAAGGGCTCGCCGCTGGCCAGCGCGCCAACGACGAGCTGCCCGCGCGAGCTGGCGTGCGGGTTGCGCTCGCTCGGCGCCCGCACGTTGGTGACCAGCGCGAAGCGTCCGCCGCGGTTGATGCCGAGCCACGCGCCGCCGGCTTCCTCGTCGAACCCGGCCAGCATCGACGCGCGCTGACCCCACCATGCCGCGGGGCGGCTTCGGCGCGAATAGAACTCGTCGCGGTTGCTCGCCAGCACCAGCGGATAGTCCGGGTGCGATTGCCACGCCACGACCGCCAGGCACATTGCCTCAACAATCCACGAATCGTTCGGTGCGGCGGGCGCCGCGTGCGGATGACGGCCACTGCGGCAAGGCGGTCTCGAGCGCGGCGGCAAACGCCGGCGGATCGGCGACGCCGTGATAGACCTCCATCAGCGTGGCGGTTTCGCCCGTTTCATCGGCGCGCCGCAGCAGGCGCGCGGATACCCCGGTGGCCGCCGTCAGTGCGGCCAGTTGCAGCCGCAGCGCCTCGAGACAGCGCTGCGCCTCCTCGGCGGGCAGCTTGTAGTACACGTACCAATGCTCCATCGGCTCAAGCCGTCACATCGACGATCGCGTAGGGCAGGGGGCGCGGCTGCAGCAGAGCGCCGCCGGCATGGCCGACCCGCAAGGGCTGCGCCGCCGCCTGCTCCTGCGGGCATTCGTACAGCAGATCCATGCCGCCGCCCGGCGCGGCGGCGGCCAGCACGACCTGACCGATCGGATCGGCCGCGCCCTCCACAAAGACATCGGCTGCCGCCTGTGCGCCACCCGTAACATGCCCGAGACCCATGCGGCGGCGCAGTTTGCCGAGGTACTGGCTGCGCGCGACGACCTCCTGTCCGGGGTAACAACCCTTCTTGAAGCTGACGCCGGCGAGCACTTCGTAGTTGATGATCTGCGGGACGAACTTTTCCTGGGTAGCGGCAAACACGGTCGGCAGGCCGGCATCGATCTGGCTCCACCACCACCCACCCGAGTCGACCTGCGGCAGCCCCAAGCGCTGCTGCCACGCCGCCACGTCGGCGCGCGGTCCACGGAGCAGGTAGCGTTCGGCCAGGCGCGTGCCGGCCGGCGCACGCGTCAGGCGCACCGAGCCGACCGCCACCGTGTCGTCCAGTGCGGGCACGTCCGCTCCGGCGGACTGCAACGCGGCGCCGGCATCCGGACCCAATACGGCGAAGGTCGCCCACTGCTCGCTGGCGTCGACGAGCCGCGCCTTGGCACGCAGGACGAACATAGAGAGCCGCTTGGCAAGCGGCGCGAGGATTTCGCGCGGCAGTTCGAGGCAGATCGCCTCGCCCTGCCGCCAGAGATCGACGGTGGCAAGCAAGCGGCCCTTGGCGGTGCAGTAGCCATTACGCTGCACGCGCAGAGCATCCGCGTGCAGAACGTCGTTGGTCAGTTGGCTGTGCAGAAAGGTCGCTGCGTCGGCACCCACGACTTCGATCGTGCCGAGCTCGTCGAGCATCGTGCCGACGGGACGCTCGATGGCCAGTTGCAAGTCGCCGGCCGGCGCGTGCCAAGTGCCGCCGGCAGCGGGAGCGGAAAGGTCGTCCGGCATCGTGAGGCGAGGGGGAGCGGAAGCGGATGAACCGTATCATAGGTAACGCCTGTTTCCCCGCCCTCCGCCTTGACTCTCCGCTCCGCGCTCCGCCGCGCCGCCGTGCCGGTGGTTCTTCTCGCGCTGTTCGCGCTGGTGGCCGTCTGGCGCTATCAGCGCGAGTTGCCGCTGGCGGGCGACCGCGTCGAGGTACGCATCGAGCGCGGCGCCAGCGCCCGCGCCGTAGCCAGCCGGCTGCGCGAGGCCGGCGTCGGCGTAGGCGAGGCCGAGTTCGTGCTGGCGGCGACCCTGTCCGGTGCCACCCAGTCGCTGCGCGCCGGCCGCTACGAAGTGCGCCGCGGCGCATCGCTACGAACCGTGCTGGCGCAATTGCGCAGCGGCGATACGATCCCGGAAAAGCTGACGATTGTCGAAGGCACCACGTTTCGCGACCTGCGCGCGCTGCTCGCCGCGCAAAGCGAACTGAAGCCGGCGACCGCCGCGCTGTCCGACAGCGAGGTGCTGGCCGCGATTGGCGCGACGGAGCCGCACCCCGAGGGACTGTTCGCACCCGACACGTACTTCTTCGACCCGGGCAGCGCCGACCTCGACATCCTGCGGCAGGCTTATCGTGCCCAAGCGGCGCGCCTGGCCGAAGCCTGGCAGGCGCGCGCTCCGGGCTTGCCGCTGCGCACGCCCTACGAGGCGCTGATCCTGGCCTCGATCGTGGAGAAGGAGACCGGCCAACCGGCCGAGCGGGCGACCATTGCCGGCGTTTTCGTCAACCGCCTGCGCCGCGGCATGCCCCTGCAAACCGATCCCACCGTGATCTACGGGCTGGGCGAAAAGTTCGACGGCAATCTGCGTAAGGGCCATCTGCGCGCCGATGGCCCCTACAACACCTACACGCGCGCCGGCCTGCCGCCCACGCCGATTTCGCTGCCCGGGGCAGATGCCTTGCGCGCCGCCGTGCAGCCGGAGCCGACGCGCGCGCTGTACTTTGTCGCGCGTGGCGATGGCACCTCGGAGTTTTCGCAAACCCTGGCCGAGCACAATCGGGCCGTGAAGGGGTCGTCTCAGAAAACGGAAAATAGAGCACGCTAAGCCGGTTGCAGCGGCCATAGCGGCCTGAACTTGCCCACGCCGATCTTGGCGCTGCTGCGCCAGAGGTAATCGCCGGTCAGGTTGATGTGTTCCCAGCCCAGCGGCGACAGGTACTGCAACAGGGCGTCATCGACGGCCTGGCCGTGGCCGCGCAGGGCGTTGGCGGCCCGCTCCAGGTAGACCGTATTCCACAGCACGATAGCTGCTGTCACCAGGTTGAGGCCGCTGGCCCGATAACGCTGCTGCTCGAAACTGCGGTCGCGGATTTCGCCCAGCCGGTTGAAGAACACGGCGCGGGCCAGCGCGTTGCGCGCCTCGCCCTTGTTCAGTCCGGCATGGACGCGGCGGCGCAACTCGACGCTTTGCAGCCAGTCCAAGATGAACAACGTGCGCTCGATGCGACCCAGCTCGCGCAGGGCGACGGCCAGGCCGTTCTGGCGCGGATAGCTACCGAGCTTTCGGAGCATCAGCGAGGCCGTCACCGTACCCTGCTTGATCGAGATGGCCAGCCGCAGGATTTCATCCCAGTGGGTGCGCACATGCTTGATGTTGAGCGTGCCGCCGATCATCGGTTTCAACGCTTCGTAGGCGGCGTCGCCCTTGGGGATGTAGAGCTTGGTGTCGCCCAGGTCGCGGATGCGCGGCGCGAAGCGGAAGCCCAAGAGGTGCATCAGGGCGAAGACGTGATCGGTGAAGCGCGCCGTGTCGGTGTAGTGCTCCTCGATGCGCAGGTCGGATTCGTGATACAGCAGACCGTCGAGCACGTAGGTCGAGTCGCGCACGCCGACGTTGACGACTTTGGTGTTGAATGGCGCGTACTGGTCGGAGATGTGGGTGTAGAACGTCCGCCCTGGGCTGCTGCCGTATTTCGGGTTGATGTGGCCGGTGCTCTCGGCCTTGCTGCCAGTACGGAAGTTCTGGCCGTCCGACGACGAGGTGGTGCCGTCGCCCCAATGCTCGGCGAAGGGATGCCGGAACTGGGCGTTGACCAGCTCGGCCAGCGCCGCCCCGTAGGTTTCGTCGCGGATGTGCCAGGCTTGCAGCCAGGCCAGCTTGGCGTAGGTCGTGCCGGGGCACGATTCCGCCATCTTGGTCAGGCCCAGGTTGATCGCGTCGGCCAGGATCGTGGTCAGCAGCAGGTTCTTGTCTTTGGCCAGGTTGCCCGATTTCAGGTGCGAGAAGTGCCGGGTGAAGCCCGTCCACTCGTCCACTTCCAGCAGCAATTCGGTGATCTTGACGTGCGGCAGGATCATCGCCGTCTGGTCTATCAACGCCTGTGCGGTGTCGGGCACCGCCGCATCGAGCGGCGAGATCTTCAGGCCCGACTCGGTGATGATGGCGTCGGGCAGGTTGTTGGCCGCCGCCATGCGGTTGACGGTGGCAAGCTGCGCTTCCAGCAGTTCCAGTCGCTCGCTCAGGTACTGGTCGCAGTCGGTGGCGCCGGCCAGCG
>JAJTHJ010000051.1 GCA_021298875.1 Burkholderiales bacterium
CTGACCGCTCGACTGTCCGCTCCCGTGAACTCGCCCGCCCGCTGCGCCTTGACCCAGTTAAACAGGGTCCGCTCCACCACGCCCAGCGTGCGTGCCGCCGCCGCGATGCTCTGCCCGCCTTCGACCAGCCGCACCGCCTCCAGCGCGCCCCGGCGCCAACCCGCCGGAAGCTGCGCCTGCCCCAACCGCACCTCGAACAGAGTGGCGCTGGTGGCCCACAAAGACTCGGTCGGCCGCTCGTCGAACCAGCTCACGACGGCGGCATTCGGCGCCGTTTGCATCAACGGAGAAAGAACGTTGGTGTCGGCGGGGACGATCGCCACACGAATCCGACCGGCCGCGGCTTCTCGCCGCGCAGCTCCTGCAGCGGTGCGGTAAGCCCTGCGCCGCGGAATCGTGCGGTCATCGCTGAGCCGATGCGCCGCGCCGGGCACCGCGGCGCGCCCACGGGTCGGCGCGCAAGTCGTCGCAGGCTGTGCCAGTCGCAGCTCGTCAATACCGCCCGTGCTGCTTGTAAATGTAATTGCTCATCTCGCTCTGCTGCATCGACAAACGGTACTGGATGCCGTGCACGGCGCGGACGATGGCGCGCATCACGCGGTAGACGAGCAGCGCGTCGCGCTCGAGCAGTTCTTCCAGCCGCGTGCGCTTCAGGCCCAGTACATCGGTCTCGCCCAGCGCGACCAGCGAGGCATAGCGCTCGTGGCCATCGAGCCAGGACAACTCGCCCGCGAACTCGCCTGCGGACAGGGTGTTGAGCGTGGTGCGGCCTTCGCCTTCGGGGTGCTTGACCACGCCGAGCACGCCCTTGACGATCAGGTAGAAGTGCTCGTCGGCGGTGCCCTCTTTGACCAGGACGTCGCCGTCCTTGAGGCGGCGCAGTTCCATCGCGTGGGCCAGCGTGCGGCATTGCTCGTCGGTCAGCTCGGCGGCGAGTTTGGAGGGACGCAGGGCGTCGTACAGGGCTTGGTCGTCGCTCATGGCGGGTTCCGGGGGCGGGGGTGGGGGTGGGGGCGTGAAAACCAAGGGGCCGGGCGGCGGCAGCGTGCGTTCGGCGCGGGTGACGTAGGCCTGCACCATGGTGTCGGCCATGCGCGCGAACACGGGGCCGGCCACGCGGGCGGTCACCGGGTCGGCGAACTCATAGGTCAGAGTGAACTCGATTCGGCAGGCTTGTGCGTTGAGCGGGGTCAAACGCCATTCGCCTTCAAAGCGGCGCAGCGCGCCGCGCACCATGCGCAGCGACAGCCATTCGGGCCGCCGCTTGGGGTTGCGCGTTTCGAGCGAGAGCTTGATGCCGGCGACCTTCATCGACAGCCGGGCGGCGACGATCTCGTCGGTGCGCTCGAGGATGACGGCGTCGGTGCACCAGGGGATGAACTGCGGGTAGTGCTCGGCCTGTTCGATGATGTCGAACATGGCCTCGGCCGGGTACGGCATCAGCAGCGAACGGCGGACTTCCATGGCGGGGTGAAGTTTGCCGGAAGGCTTGGCGCACGTCGCCCCGGCGCAGGCCGGGGTCTAGTGGCTTTGCCGTGAACGACACTGGGCCCCGGCCTGCGCCGGGGCGACGCCGGGGTCAAACCAACGCGCCGCACCCCTCGGGCTTGTAAACCCGCTCGGTCGAAGCCGGGTTATTGGCCAGCTTCGCCGCCGGCCGGCGCGGGCGGCGTACGAGCTCACCGCCGCAGTTGGGGCAGACGCCGTGCAGCACGGTGTCCACGCAATTCACGCAGAACGTGCACTCGAACGAGCAGATGCGCGCGTCCATGCTTTCGGGCGGCAGGTCGCGATTGCAGCACTCGCAGTTGGGGCGTAGCTTGAGCATGCGGTCTCCGGTACGGTAATCGGTGGCGCTGGCGTTACTCGTCGAACGGGGCGTTGCGGATCGCGGCGAGCATGCCTAGCCAGCGGCCGTAGACGCCGATGCGGGTATGTGGGTTGCGTCGGATCTCGGGGCGCAAACAGTCGCACAGAGCGCGCTTGAAGCCCACGCGCGGGTACTGCATCAGCACGTGCTCGCGCACCGGCACGGCAATCTCCGGCCAGCGCAAGCCGAGCACGTCCACACCGGCGCCGGCATGCAGCAGGTGCGCCTCAGCGCCCTGCGCGACCGCCACGCGCACGTCGAGGTGCAACGCAATGGCCTGCGATACCGCATGCGCCCGCGCCGCGGTCCAGCCGACCGGCGGCAGCGTCGCCTGCGCATAGCGCGCGCCGCGCAGTGCAAAACACTGCTCCGCTGGCTCTGCGCCGGCCGGCACGAGGCCCACGTCGTGCAGCAGGCAAGCGGCAAACAGCAACTCGCGGTCGAACGCCAGGCCGCCGCTGCGCGCCAGCGCGGCGGCCCAGGCGTAGGTGCGCAGCGCGTGCGCGATCAGCCAGTCCGGCTGCGCTTGCGCGGCCAGCGCGTGCACGGCGGCCACGGCCGGACCGGTGGGGGGTGCCAGATCGGCCAAGGCCCGCGCATCCCAGTCGGCGACCACCGCCGCGGTGCCCGGTTGCGAACGGAGCAATGCCAGACGGGTGCCCACGGCATCCAGCACCAACCGCCAGCGCTCGGCGAGCGACAGCACACCGCCGTTGTGCGCGTAGGCCAGCGGCGGCGGACTCATCGACTACTTGTTCACCGGCATCGTGAACTCCGGCCCCTTGCGACTGCTCGCATCGGGCCAGCGCTGCATCACGCTCTTGTAGCGGGTGTAAAAGCGCACCGCTTCTTCGCCGTAGGCGTGGTGGTCGCCAAAGAGGCTCTTTTTCCAGCCGCCAAAAGAGTGGAAGGCCATCGGCACCGGGATCGGCACGTTGATGCCGACCATGCCGCAGGTGACGCGCCGCGCAAACTCGCGCGCGGTGCCGCCGTCGGTGGTGTAGCAGGCCGCGCCGTTGCCGTACTCGTGCGCGTTAACGAGCGCCAGCGCGGCCGCAAAGTCCGGCACGCGCACGAGGCTCAGCACGGGGCCGAAGATCTCCTCGCGGTAGATGCTCATCTCCGGCCGCACGTGGTCGAAGAGCGTCGCCCCAAGGTAGAAGCCGCGCTCATGTCCGGCGACCGTGTGCTTACGTCCGTCGCAGACCAGGGTGGCGCCGGCGGCAATGCCTTGCTCGATGTACCCCAGGATCTTCTGCCGGTGCGCGGCGGTGACCACCGGGCCCATGTCGGCGTCCAGCGCCATGCCGTCCTTGATCCGCAGCGCGGCGATGCGCGGCTTGAGCTTGTCGATCACTGCATCGGCGCAACCACCCACCAGCACACCGACCGACACCGCCATGCAGCGCTCGCCGGCCGAGCCGTAGGCCGCGCCGATCAGCGCGTCGGCGGCCAGATCGAGATCGGCATCGGGCATCACGATCATGTGGTTCTTCGCCCCGCCCAGCGCCTGCACGCGCTTGCCGTGGCGGGTGCCTTCGCGCTGGATGTATTCGGCGATCGGCGTGGAGCCGACAAAGCTCACCGCCGCGATGTCCGGGTGGGCGAGGATGGTGTCCACCGCCTCCTTGTCGCCCTGCACGACGTTAAACACGCCGTCGGGCAGCCCGGCTTGCTTGAGCAGTTCCGCAATCATCAGCGAGGCGCTCGGGTCGCGCTCGGACGGTTTGAGCACGAAGCTGTTGCCGCACACGAGCGCCAGCGGGAACATCCACATTGGCACCATGCACGGAAAGTTGAACGGCGTGATGCCCGCCACCACGCCCAGCGGCTGCCGCAGCGAAAAGTTGTCGATGCCGCCGCCGACGTTGTCGGAGAACTGCGTCTTCAACAGTTGCGGCGCGGCGCAGGCGAACTCCACGACTTCGATGCCGCGCTGCACTTCGCCCTTGGCGTCGGTGAAGACCTTGCCGTGCTCGCGTGTGATGCAGCGGGCCAGCTCGTCGTGATGCTGCTCCAGCAGCGCCTTGAACTTGAACATCACGCGGGCGCGGTTCAGGGCGGAGGTCTCGCTCCACGCGGGGAACGCGGCGCGCGCCGCGGCGACTGCCGCGTCCACCGTAGAGGCATCGGCCAGGCGCACGAGGCCGGTCACATCGCCGGTGGAGGGGTTGAAGACCTCGGCCGTGCGCGCCGGTGTGCCGGCCACGCGTGCGCCGGCGATCCAGTGAGTGATATCGGTCAGTTGAGTGTCGTTCTTGCCCATGGCGATCTCGCTGCTCTCGATTTGGTGGGTTTGGGTCCGCTCCAAGCGCCAAAGCCGATGCGCCGCTTTGGGGTCTCGGGTTCGGCGGCCAGCTCTCGCACGGCGGCCACCAGATTGCGGATGGCCGCGTCATGATCGCCGAGCTTGGAGCAAGTCCCCGTCAGTCGCTTGTCCAGTTGCGCCAGCTTGAGCGCCAGGTCCTTGTGCGTCAGCGCCGCGACCCGCAGTTTGACGAACGCGCGCACCACATGGACACCCATTGCCACGGCACGCTCGGTACTCAGGACGTTGGCCGCCTGGATCGCTCCATGCTCGGTGAACGCGAAAGGCAGAGTCCTCGAATACTTCAGCCGCGCGAGGTGGTCACAGACTGTGACCACCTCCGCCTTTTCGCGCGGGGTCAAACGAAACATGAAGTCGGCCGGGAAACGATCGCCGTTGCGCTTGATCGCCTGGTTCAGGGCTTTGGTGGTCACACCATAGAGCTCGGCCAAATCGGCATCGATCATGACGCGCTGCCCGCGCAGCGCAACGATGCGCTCACCGAGCGGCAGCGTGGTACCCAACACGAGGCCGGTCTTCAAGCTCATCTGCCCCTTCTGCCGCGCGAGGTGGTCACAGACGGTGACCACCTCGCCCGTGCCTAGTCCAGCGCCGTCAGTACCGTCCGAATCGTCTCCACGATCCGCTCGACTTGGTCTTTCTCGATGATCAGCGGCGGCGACAGCGCGATGATGTCGGCGGTAAAGCGCACCAGCACGCCGGCCTCGAAGCACTTGATGTGCGCTTCCAGCGCGCGCTTGCCGGGGGCGCCGGGACGCGGCTCCAGTTCGATGCCGCCGACCAGCCCAAGGTTGCGAATGTCGATCACGTGCCGCGCGCCCTTGAGGCTGTGCAGTGCGTCTTCCCACACGCTTTCCACCGCCCGCGCGCGGTCGAAGAGCTTTTCTTCGGCGTAGAGCTTTTGCGTCGCGACCACCGCCGCGCAGGCGAGCGGGTGGCCGGAGTACGTGTAGCCGTGCAGGAATTCGATCTGCCCGACCGGTGCCGCCTCGACGATGGCGTCGTGAATCTCGTTCTTGACGATCACCGCGCCCAGCGGCACCGCAGCGTTGTTGATGGCCTTGGCGCAGTTGATCATGTCCGGGATCACGTTGAAGCGCTGCGCGGCGAACGGCGCACCCAGGCGGCCGAAGCCGGTGATCACCTCGTCGAAGATCAGCAGCACGCCGTGCTTGCTGCATATGGCGCGCAGCTTTTCCAGATAGCCCTGCGGCGGCACCAGCACGCCGGCGCTGCCGGCCATCGGCTCGATGATCACCGCGGCGACGTTGCTCGCGTCGTGGAAGGCGATCAGCCGCTCCAATTCGTCGGCAAACTCCGCGCCGTGCGCCGGCTGCCCGCGAGAGAAGGCGTTGCGCGCCAGATCGTGCGTGGCACGGATGTGATCGACCCCGCTCATCAGCGCCGGGAAGTGCTTGCGATTGCCGGGGATGCCGCCCGCCATCGTGCCGCCGATGTTGACCCCGTGATAGCCGCGCTCGCGGCCGATGACGATGCGGCGGCTCGGCTCGCCGCGCGCGCGGTGGTAGGCGAGCGCAATCTTGATCGAGGTGTCCGCCGACTCCGAGCCGGAGTTGGTGAAGAACACCCGCTGCATGCCAGCCGGTGCGACCGCGGCCACGGCGGTGGCGGCCTCGAAGGCGAGCGGATGCCCCATGTTGAAGGGCGCGGCGTAGTCCATGGTCGCGGCCTGGCGCTGGATCGCCTCGACGATCGGCTTGCGGCAGTGGCCGGCGTTGACGCACCACAGGCCCGCGGTGCCGTCGAGCACCTGGCGGCCGTCCGGCGTCCAGTAGTACATGCCTTCCGCCTTGGCCAACAGCCGCGGCGCGGCCTTGTAGTGGCGGTTGGCGGTAAACGGCATCCACCATTCGTCGAGCGAGATCATGCTGCCGGTGAGCGGGTTTTCCATCTTCATCTTGAGCTCCGTTTACCGCACGAGGCGGAAGGAATCGAAAAAAGTCTCCAGGGCCTGCGGCGGGATTTCGCCTTCGGCGCCGAGGGCGACGACCTGATAAAGCCGATCATCGACCACATAGAAGCGCGCCGCAAGCTGCGCCGCGCGACCGTCTTTGCCCGGGCGGCCGGCCGCAGTGACGGCCACCGCCGCCCGAGTCTGCGCGCCGCGCAGAGCGGGTGCCGGTTGCGAGCGGCTGTCGGTCGCACCCAGGTTGCGCAGCAACGCATCGCTAAACCAACCGACCGTGGCCTCCAGCCGCTCCGGCGCCAGCGCGGCGGCGGGTAACTGCGCCGCGCCGGCCGCAAAGAGCGTGGGGCCGACGCCGGCCGAGGCCATCGTCATCGAGACCTTGCTGCCGTCAAAGTCCAGTGCGCGTGTTTCCACCTGCGGGCGGCCGGGCAGCGCGATGGCGAAGCCGGCATCCGGCGGGCGCACTTCGCGCCAGTCGAACTTGGGGGCGCAGGCGGCGAGAAGAGGCAGCAAGAGCAGCCAGAAACACCGTGAAACCAAGCGCATTGCCGTTGCAACCGGTAAACCCCCTCCCCGTCAAGGGGAGGAGTAAACAAAAAAGCCGGGGCCAACCCCGGCTCCTTGTCCGCTCCGACCGCCGCTTACTTGCGGCCTGCGGCCGGCTTGGTCGCAGCCGCGGCGGCCTTCTTCGCCGGTCGACCAGGGCGCTTCTTGCCGAAGCTACCGTTGTAGATCTTGCCGCGCCGTGTGCGCAAATCGCCTTTGCCCATTGCTTGCTCCCGAGTCGTTGTGTCGATCGACGGTCGCGAGTTTATCTCGGCCCCGGTCATACAATGCCCCGCAAGGAGACCCTGCCATGGCACTCGTGGTGTTTCGATCCAAGGCGGCCGGCGAGATTTTCATGTTCGCCGAGACCGCGCAGCGCATCTTTCGCATCATCGGCAAGGAGGAGGCGCCGCGCGGCGTGATCACCGCCGCGCAGGTGCCCGACGCCCTCGCGCGCCTGCAAGCCGCGGTCGACGAAGAGAAGGCGCAACTGCAAGAGGCCGCGGCCCAAGCCGAAGACGGCGACCGCCGTGGCGACGAAGCGACCCAGGGCGCACGTGCGATCACCCTCGGGCAACGCGCCTTTCCGCTGATCGAGATGCTCCGCGCCGCCCAAAAGAAGAACGTGGACGTGACCTGGGGCGTATGAGCAAACCGATCATCCTGCTGGTGGAAGACGAGCCGGCGATTGCCGACACGCTCGTCTACGCGCTGGGCACCGAGGGCTTCGAGCCGGTCTGGTGCGCCACCGGCGCCGATGCGCTCTCCGCCTGCGGCAAGCGCGCGCCGGCGCTGGCCGTGCTCGACGTGGGCCTGCCGGACATCAACGGCTTCGACCTCTTCAAGCAACTGCGCGCGGCGCTGCCGGAGCTGCCGGCGCTCTTCCTCACTGCGCGCGCCGGCGAGATCGACCGTGTGGTGGGCCTCGAACTCGGCGCCGACGACTACGTGGCCAAGCCCTTCTCGCCGCGCGAGCTGGTGGCACGCGTGCGTACGATCCTGCGGCGCGCGCAGAAGGTCGCCGCCGCGCCGGCCACGGCCAGCGCGCACGGCTTTGCCGTGGACGACGAGCGCAAGCAGATCCGCTACCGTGGCAAAGCCCTCGATCTTTCGCGTACCGAATACCGGCTGCTCAAGGTGCTGATCGACCGCCCCGGCCGCGTCTACACCCGCGACGAGTTGATGGACCGCGCCTGGGACGACCCCGCCTCCGCCTTCGACCGCACGGTGGACGCGCACGTCAAGATGCTGCGCGCCAAGCTGCGCGCGCTGGCCCCCGAGGCCGACCCGATCCAGACGCATCGGGGGATGGGGTACTCGCTGAGAGAAGGTGAGCAGTGAGCGGAAGGGCTCTGGCGAGTTGTCGTTCCGAGCCAAAAGCGAGGAATCTCGGAGCACCACCGCAGAGACTCCTCGCCTTTGGCTCGGAATGACACACTGAACGACTCTCGGATCACCGATCACCGACCACCGATCACCGATCACCGCAATGATCATCACCTCGCTGCTCGACACCGACCTGTACAAGTTCACGATGATGCAGGTCGTGCTGCACCAGTTTCCGGGGGCGCAGGTCGAGTATCGCTTCAACTGCCGCACGCCCGGCGTCGACCTGACGCCGTACGTGGAAGAGATCCGCGAAGAAATCGCCTGGCTCGCCACGCTGCGCTTCCGCGAGCGCGAGCTGGAGTATCTGCGGGCGATGCGCTTCATCAAGAGCGACTTCGTCGACTTCCTCGGTCTGTTCCAACTGAACACCAAGTACATCCAGGTCGAGCGCGACGCCGGCGTCAACGGCGGTATCTCGATCGTCATCAGGGGGCCGTGGCTGCACACGATCCTGTTCGAGATTCCGGTGCTGGCGATCGTCAACGAGGTGTACTTCGCGCGCACCCAGCCGCACCCGGACTACGAAGAAGGCCGCCGCCGGCTGCGCGAGAAGGTCGCGCTGGTGCGCGCCGATGCGCAGTGCGCCGACCTGCGCATCGCCGATTACGGCACGCGGCGGCGCTTCTCGCGCGTCTGGCACGACGAGGTGGTGCTGACGCTCAAGGAGCAGTTGCGCGACAACCTGGCCGGCACCAGCAACGTCTGGTACGCGCAGAAGCACGGGCTGATCCCGCTCGGCACGATGGCGCACGAATACCTGCAAGCCTGTCAGGCGCTGGGGCCGCGGCTGCGCGACTCGCAGACATTCGGCTTCGAGGTGTGGGCCAAGGAGTACCGCGGCGACCTGGGTATTGCGCTGTCCGACGTGTACGGGATCGACGCTTTCCTGCGCGACTTCGACATGTACTTCTGCAAGCTCTTCGACGGCGCGCGGCACGACTCCGGCGACCCGCTCGACTGGGGTGAGCGGATGATCGCCCACTACGAAAAAAACCGCGTCGATCCGCGCACCAAGACGCTGGTGTTTTCGGACTCGCTCACTTTTCCGCGCGTGATGGAGCTGCACCAGCGCTTCCGCGGCCGCGTGCGGCTGGCCTTTGGCGTGGGCACCAACCTCACCAACGACCTCGGCTACACGCCCTTGCAGATCGTGATCAAGATGGTCCGCTGCAACGGCCAGCCGGTGGCCAAGCTGTCGGACTCGCCGGAGAAGAACATGTGCGACGACCCGGCGTATCTGGCGTATCTACGGCAGGTGTTCGAGATTGCGCATTAGGTGACGCAGCCGCAGTCAGCGGGCGAACAAGAAAAGAGCCGCGTACACCCCATTGGCGGCGGTCACGTAACAGACAATTGCCCCCGCCGTAAGCAGCAGGGTCATCCAACGTGTGCCGCCGTGAGCGAACACCGCGTAAGTCGCAACGAACAAGTACCCAAAGACCAGAATTGACAGTATTGGCAGGGCCAAATTGACGGGCGCGCCGGCCAATTGCACCACCAGCGCAAACAAAAGCGCCCAGAGTATGGTGAGCACGCCCTGGAGAAATGCGCTGATTGCTAGATGCTCTGCATAGTTCCGGCCTCGGAGGCGGAAGAACAGCCGATTGAAGGCCGCTTGCAGTGGAAGATTCAACAGCAGATTGACCGCGTAGTACTTCAGGATGAACTGGTAGACCGTTTGCAGTTCCGCCGCTTCCTCTGCGGTAAGGCCGCCCGTCGCCTCAATGACCGGTACCGGATCGAGCGCATAAAGCGCGACCGCTGCACCGGCCATCAACACAACAAAAGCCAGCGGATTCATGTACCTGATCCGCTGCCCGTCCAGATAACCGTTGATCGTCGTCCCGGGCCGCAGCAGCAAGCCAACCAGCGTGGGCCGTATGCCGCGGTCGCGGCGAAACAGCGGGTTCGGCGCGTCGTGCAACAGCTTGCGCAGCGTCAGGCGGCGCACGCGTGCATCCTGGCCGCAGTTTGCGCAGTACGGCCCGGTTAGCGTGGCGCTGCAGTTTAGGCAGGCGGCAAGCGGTGCATCGGCGGCAGCATCTGTACTCGGTGTCGCAGGAACGGCGTTCATCGCAATCGAGAAGTCGGTGCAGAGCGGCGCCGCGGACTTTACGGCAGTTTCACGCGCCATGGGCTGTGGCCGCGGTGCGAGGGCAAAACCGGTAACCTTGGCCCTCGTCCCCGAGGCCGCACCGATGAAACTCTCCCGCTTCCCCCGCATCCGCATCACGCACGCCCCCACGCCGCTGGAGCCGATGCCGCGGCTCACGGAACTGCTCAGCGGCCCCAACCTCTGGGTCAAGCGCGACGACTGCACGGGCCTGGCCAGCGGCGGCAACAAGACGCGCAAGCTCGAATACCTGATGGCCGAGGCGCTGGCACAAAAGGCGGACGTGGTACTGACCCAAGGCGCCACGCAATCCAACCACGCGCGGCAGACCGCGGCGATCGCCGCCAAGCTCGGCATGGATTGCGAAATCCTGCTCGAAGACCGCACGCAGATCTCCGCGGCCGACTATCGCGAGTCGGGCAACGTGCTGCTTGATCGGCTGCTCGGCGCGAGCCCGCACCACTTTCCCGGCGGCACCGACATGGAAGCGGCGCTTGCCGCCCGCGCCGAAGAGTTGCGCGCGCAGGGCCGGCGGCCCTACGCGATCCCCGGCGGCGGCTCCAACCCGGTCGGCGCGCTGGGCTACGTGACCTGCGCGCTGGAACTCGTGGAGCAGGCCAACAGCCTCGGCCTGGACATCGACTGCCTGGTGCACGCCACCGGTAGCGCCGGCACGCAGGCCGGGTTGGTCGCGGGGCTGGCGGGTTGTCGCAGCCTGATACCGGTGCTGGGCATCGGCGTGCGGGCGCCGCGCGCGCCGCAGGAAGAAAAGGTCTATGCGCTGGCACAGCGCACGGCGGAACTGCTGGGCGTGCCCGGCGCGGTCGCGCGCGAGCGCGTGGTGGCCAATTGCGATTACGTCGGCGCCGGCTACGGTCTGCCCACCGACGGCATGCTGGAAGCGCTGAAGATCGCGGCGCGCACCGAGGGCCTGCTGCTCGACCCGGTGTATTCCGGCAAGGGCATGGCCGGACTGATCGACCTGATACGCAAGGGCCACTTCCGCAAGGGGCAGAACGTCGTGTTCGTGCATACCGGCGGCGCGGTGGGCTTGTTCGGCTACGAGCATTACTTCACGCCGGCGCTCGCCGGGTGATGCGATGCTCGGCGTCATCGGCGGCATGGGGCCGCTCGCCACTGCGGACTTTTTCCGCAAGCTGATCGAGGCCACCCCCGCGGCGAGCGACGAGCAGCACATCCCGACGCTGATCCATTCCGTGCCGCAACTGCCGTCGCGTCCGGCGGCGATTCTGCGCAGCGGCGCCTCGCCGTTGCCCAAGCTGCGCGAAGCGCGCGACCGGTTGCTGCGCGCGGGCGCCACGCTCCTCGCAATGCCCTGCAACACCGCGCACCACTGGTACGACGAGCTGACCGCCGATTGCGCGGTGCCCTTTGTGCATATCGTCGATGCGGCCTGCGCCCAAGCCGCGCGCCGCGTGCCGGCTGGCGCCACGCTCGGCTTGATCGCCACCGAAGCCACGCTGGTCGCCGAAATCTATCCCCGCCGCGCCGCCGACCTCGGCTACCGCTGGTTGGCGCCGACACCGGAGCAGCAACGCGATGCCGTGCTGCCGGCCATCGCCGAAGTCAAGCTCGGCGACTTGCAGGCCGCCGGGCGGCGGCTGGAACCGGTGCTGGCGAGCCTTGCCGAGCGCGGCGCCGCGGCCGTGGTGCTCGCGTGCACGGAAACTCCGCTGGCGCTGGATGCGATCGGCTCGGTCTGGCGTGAGCGCTGCATCGACACCAATGCCGCGCTGGCGGCGGCATGCGTCGAGAAGTGGGAGGCGATGCAGGCGGGAAGTCAGTTTGCGTAACCGACGCGTGGGCCACCTTTCGACACAGACCTTCTACTAGCCGCTCGATTGGCGAGACGAAAAGAACAGGAGACCGAACCCGACGCCTCGCTCTCACCGCGCACTCACTGCGCTCGGTCAGTACGTGACGATTTCGTAGCGCAGCCCGTCGGGGTCCCGCAGGAACAGCGCGTAGTAACCGGGAGGGCTGTACTCCGGGAACTCCCTGGGCGGAATGTCGACCACGGCACCGATTTCGAGAAGCTGGGCGTACAAGCGATCGACCTCGGCTCTGGAGTCGACCTTGAAGGCGAGGTGATGCAGCGCTCCCGGGCGCCGGCGCTGCACGCGCTCCTTGGCCAGTTCCGTACGCGGCGACGTGATCGCAATGCCCAGCCGCGGATGCTCATAGGAGACCACGTGCTTGTCGTGGGCCGGGAGCACGGCCTCGGAGCACCGATCGAGCCTATAGCCGAGCAGAGGGAGGAACTTGTCGTAGAACGGGATGGCTCTGCGGATGTCGCCGACCGTGATTTCGATGTGGCTTAGCACTGGCTCCATGCGCGACTCCGGTGGGGGCTTCCGTTCTATCGCACCCAACGCTCAAGCTCAGCCGCGACTCTGCCGGAGCGGCAGAGCCGCGGAGGAAGAGACGCCGGCTGGAGCACCTGGTTGGGCATTGAGCCTTACGTTTACCAAACGAACGACCTTGGCAAGTTCCTTCAGGTCCTCTTTCGAATGGTCGGTCCTTGCCCTGAATTCGTCGAGGTAAAGCTTCTTGAGCGCGTCCTTCGCCTTCCGCCGCTCGGCGTTGTCCCTGCTGCCGAGCTTCATCACCAGATCGGTCTCTCGACCGTTCACCGCCGAAAGAACGCTGTGAGGAAGGAGGCCCTCAATGCAGTCCCTACCGGCTTGGTCAACTCCAAGGCCGGTGTAATCCGCGCCCTCCCTAAGTCCCACACGCCCGAGGGCCGCGCGCACGTCGGATGCCGCGTCCAAATCGTACGTTACGAAGACGCGGTCGAACTTCCTTAAAACGAATTGAATCAACAGCGTATTCTTCAGAGTGTCCTTTCCTCCATACGGGACGACTTCAATTCCGGTGGCCAACTGATCGCAGGCCAACGAGTGCTTCTGCAAAAGCTGGAAGTATTCCTTGTCAATAGGTCCCTCGACCAAGAGCACTCTCGATTTGTCCGCAGAGAACAGCGGCTTCAGGCTCGAGAACTCCTCGGAGCTGATTCCAAGGTGATCGGCAAACGGAGCCATCCAGTTCTCACCTGATGTGTCCACCCGCACCGTCTCGTAAGACTTTCCCCGTTTGGTTTCACGCGCCAAAAGAATGTTGGAAACCCCGTCCTCTTGATTCAACATGTGCGGACTATGAGTAGTCACGAGTATTTGAATCCCGAGTTCCTCAGACAGGTGGCGCAGCATTCGCCCGAATTCAGCTTGAGCTGAAGGATGCAAGAAGCTCTCTGGCTCTTCTATTACAACTACCGGCGTAATCTTATCATCCGGTGATCCTGTGGTCTTGATCCTATTTGCCTGAAGTACCGCCATCAGGATGTGCGTGCGATTCTGAGTGCCGCTTCCCCAGTCGCTCAACGGAACCTCGACGTTCTTGTCTTTTAGATTGATGCCGAGGGGCATCTCGCGTGCGGCAAATCCCTCCAAAGGTGACACCTCAACCTCGTACTTCTCCGTGAGTCGGCCAAGAATCTTGCTCAAACCCTCCGTGTGGTCCTTCGCCAGCTTTCGCAATCGGCACTCAATGTGCTTTCCGGCTTCTTCAAGCGCCTTTCGTTCATCTGTGGACATGACGAATTCGTAAAACATGCGCCTGCGACCCCGACCAAAGATGAACTCATCTTGCCGCGTTGTGGAGTTGTATAGAAACAGCAGGTTTGAGTCCTTGATCCTCTTGTCAATCTCCTTTGCCGCCTTATCATCGACTCTCTCTCCATCGACTGTAATGGAGACTGTTACGTCATCGCCATCTGAAACGGAGTAGGCAACACAGAGCGCCACCAATGGATTGGCGATGGTCTTCGACGCGATCTTCTCTATGAACGAAATGAGCGCCGGATCCTCATGCCTTGTGATTTCAAGGTCGAAGGAAGCGAGTATCGGTGCCGCGTCCTTGACCCATTGCGTTTTGTCATCTTTGTAGTCGAGACACCTCTCGTCAATCTGCCAAGGGTAGCGAGTCCGCACCCAAAACAGGGCCGACAAGAGACGGATGACGCAAGACCTACCAGCATTGTTCCTTCCAGAGATCGTGCAGTAGTTTTTTGAGAATGTAAGGGTCAAGTCGTGCAGAGTTCGATAGTTCTTTGTCGTTATCGATTTCAGCCGCATTTAACACACCCTCCACGAAATGCCCAACGCAATTTCACCGCTACCTGCCTCACCGACTAATCTGGCCCAGTGGCGGCTAACCAGATGCAAGGCTAGCGCGGAAAGCCTTACTGCGCCTTGACTTGACCCAAGCCGCTTCGGGCGAGGACAGTACAAACCGCGCCGAGAAAACCCGTCACCTGTTCTGCTCGGCACCCATGCCGTTGCCTGTCCGGTTGAGCGAGGGGTTCGGCGTCAGCGTTCAACCCGGCGCGAATGGCGACTGACGTATTGCTTCAGCACTCCGTCCATTCTGGACTGCCAACCTTCCCCCGTGGACTTGAAGTACGCCAGAACCTCCGGGCTATAGCGCACGGACACGAGTTGCTTCGGGTTCGCCGACTTGGGCCGGCCGCGAAGCGCGCGCAGCGGCACCATGGCGTTGAGTTGCCTCGGTGTGAGGGGTTGGGCGTCTCGATCGGCCTTGGCCGCGGCCGTGATCGCCCGGTCTTCAACGACGCTTGGCATCCGGATAGCCGGCTTCTTAGACGTGTTCGACATAGTGCTTCACCTCTCGACGATTGGCTCGGCGCAGACTGACGATCCGTCGTGCCTCGCCCCGGTCTACAAACGCGACGTAGTACAGGACTTCGCTCTTCGGTGCGAGGGCGATCATGCGCACTTCCTCGTACCCGAACCGGTCGTCGACCCACACCAGCGCGGCTTCCCAGTCCAGTTCACTCGCCACGGCGAGAGACACACCGTGCTTGGCGCGGTTGCTCTCGTCCTTGGCGGGATCGAACTCGACTTTCATACTTTAATGTAGCTACATGAAAGCAGCCTGTCAAATGAGCTGCGACTTTGCAACGATGGGCCTGTCGCTCGTCAACCCTTGGGGGTAGACGACGGCGTGGCGCGGTGAGGCGCCGCGTGTCCCGGGAGGCTGCCGCGCCGCATCCGGGCGACTCGCCCGCGGCGGCGCGACGGGCGCGCCAAAGCGCTTCATAATCCCCGCCCATGCCCGCCCCCAGCCGCCGCGCCGACGCCCTCGGCACCGAGAACGCCTTTGTCGTGCTGGCCGAGGTCAATCGGCTGCTGCGCGAGGGACGCGACATTGTCTCCTTTTGCATCGGCCAGCCGGACTTTCCGACGCCGCAGCACATTCAGGACGCCGCCATCGAGGCGATCCGCGCGGGACGGCTCGGCTACACGCCCTCGGCCGGCATCGACGAGTTGCGCGCCGCCGCGGCGCGCTCGATGGCGGCGCTGCGCGGCATCGACATCGCGCCGGAGGACGTGGTGGTCGGCGCGGGGGCCAAGCCTTTCATCGCCTACGCCATCGCGTCGGTGACCGATCACGGCGCAGGCGACGAGGTGATCTATCCGGTGCCGGGCTTCCCGATCTACGAGTCGCAGATCGCCGCGCTCGGCGCGGTGCCGGTCGCCCTGCCGCTGCGCGAGGCGCGCGGTTTTGCATTCGACCCCGATGAACTCGCCGCGCGCATCACGCCGCGCACGAAGCTCTTGATCCTGAACACACCGCACAACCCGACCGGCGGCCTGCTGTCGGCGACCGACCTCGAAGCGATTGCCGAGGTGCTGCGCCGCCATCCGCAGGTGTGGGTGTATGCGGACGAGATCTACAGCCGGCTCGTGTACGACGGCGCGTTCCACTCCATCGCCGCGCTGCCGGGCATGGCGGAGCGCACGATCGTCTCCGACGGTGCGTCCAAGACCTACGCGATGACCGGTTGGCGCATCGGCTTTACCGCCAACCGCGCGCTGGCGCCGCTCTTCACGCGCTGGATCACCAACACGGAGTCCTGCGCCTCGCAGATCAGCCAATGGGCGGCGGTGGCCGCGCTGAACGGCCCGCAAGACGAGGCGGAAGCGATGCGCGCGCGCTTCCACGCGCGGCGCGACTTGATCGTGCGCCTGCTCAATGAGGTGCCGGGCTTTGCCTCCGCCACGCCCGGCGGTGCCTTCTAC
>JAJTHJ010000212.1 GCA_021298875.1 Burkholderiales bacterium
AGCGCAGTTCCGCCACGCGCGCGGCCAGGCCACGCAGCGGCGACGGCGCGCCCAGCGAGCGCCGCGCATAGTCGAGCCGCTGGCCGGCTCGCTCGACCTTGCGCCGCACGACGCGCCGCAGCCGGGCCTGCGCGTCGTCGATGCGCGCAACCAGCGCCGCGGCTTCCGGCGCAACCAACTCGGCCGCCGCGGTCGGCGTGGGCGCACGCAGGTCGGCGACAAAGTCGGCGATGGTGAAGTCCGACTCGTGCCCCACACCGACCACCACCGGCAGCGAGCAGGCACGGATCGCGCGCGCCACCACCTCTTCGTTGAACGCCCACAGGTCTTCGATCGAGCCGCCGCCGCGCACCAGCAGCAGCACCTCGACCTCGCGGCGCAGGCCGGCGCGCGCAAGCATCGCCGCGATCTGCTCGCCAGCGCCAGCACCCTGCACCGGCACCGGATAGACGACCACGCGCAGGTAGGGCGCCCGCCGCGCCAAGGCGGTGAGCACGTCGCGCAGGGCCGCCGCTTGCAGCGAGGTCACCACCCCCAGCGCCCGCGGCAGCCGCGGCAGCGGGCGCTTGTGCGCCTCGTCGAACAGGCCTTCGGCGGCGAGCTTGCTCTTGAGCCGCGGGAACTGCTCGAAGAGCCGTCCGGCGCCCGCGCGTTCGATCGCCTCCAAGGTGAGCTGGAACTCGCCGCGCGCCTCGTACAGCGCCACCTGCGCCAGCACCTCGACCGCGTCGCCCTCGCGCGGGGCAAAGTTGGCGAGCGCATTGCGACCGCGGAACATCACGCAGCGCACCTGGGCGGACTCGTCCTTGAGCACGAAGTACCAGTGCCCGCTCGCCGCCCGGGTGAAATTGGCGATCTCGCCGCGCACCCGCAGCAGCGGAAAGCTGCGTGCCAGACTGGTCGCCACCGCGCGGTTGAGCGCCGCCACGGTCAGCACCTCGCGCGCGGCGGGATCGTAGGTTACGGACGGAGCCATCGGGGTGGTGCCGACTACACTTCGCGCCAGTTGTAGGAAAGGACTCCCTTGTGTTCTCCATCGTACTAGCGATCGGCTGGCCGATCTGGCCTCTGCTGTTGGCCTCGGTCGAAGCGCTGGCGCTGATCATCGAGCGCGGCGTGGTGCTGCGCCGGCGCAAGGTGGTGCCGCCGGACCTGCTGCCCGACGTGCTCGCCACCTGGGCGCGCGGGCAGTTCGACGAGCGCGCGCTGATCGCGCTAGCCCAGGCGGCGCCGGTCGGCCGCGTGCTGGCGGCCGTGCTGCGTAATGCGCAGGCCCCGCGCGCGGTGGCCACCGAGGCGGCAGCCAGCGCCGGTGCGCACGTCGCGCACCGGTTGTCGCGTTACCTGTCGCTGCTGGGTTCGATCGGTTCGGTGGCACCGCTGCTGGGCTTGTTCGGCACGGTGGTCGGGATGATCGAAATCTTCGCCTCGCAGCAGGCGGGATCGAACCCGCAGCAACTGGCGCACGGCATTTCGATCGCGCTGTATTGCACGGCCTTCGGCATCCTGGTGGCAGTGCCGGCGGTGCTGTTCTACCGCTACTACAAGAGTCGCGTCGAAGACCTGCTGGTCGAGATGGAAGACCAGACGCAGCGCCTGCTCGACACTGTGTTCGCCCGGCCTGCCGCGTAAGTCGCCATGCGCTTTCGCCGCCCGCTCGACGAGGAGCCCGAGGTCAACTTGATCCCGTTGATCGACGTGCTGCTGATCGTGCTGATCTTCCTCGCCGTCAGCACCACCTACGCGCGCTTTGCCGAGTTGCAGATCGAACTGCCGGCCGCCGAGGCCAACGCGCCGCCGACGCGCCCGACCGAGATCCAGATCGGCGTCACCGCCGACGGCCGCTACGCGCTCGACCGGCGCCTGATCGCTGAGACGGCGCCCGGCGACCTGGCCGAGCGGCTGCGCCAGGCGGCAGCCGGCGGCGGCGAGCAGGTGGTGGTCGTGATCAACGCCGACGCACAGGCGCCGCATCAAGCGGTCATCGGCGTGCTCGAAGCGGCACGCCTGGCCGGGCTGCCGCGGGTGAGCTTTGCCACCCAGCGCGCCGCTGGCAAGTAATTGCAGCATGGCCAAAGGCGCAGCGCTGGAACGCGGCGTGCACGCGATCTGGCGCCGGCGCGGGCTGCTGGCGCGCTTGCTGTGGCCGCTGGCGGCGATCAACGCGGTGGTGCAGCGGCTGCGCGGCGCCCCCCGGCCGGCGCGCCGGCTGCCGGTGCCGGTGCTGGTGGTGGGCAACCTGTACGTCGGCGGCACGGGCAAGACCACGCTCGCCATCGCGCTGTCGCGCGAACTACAGCGCCGCGGTTGGCATCCCGGCGTGATCTCGCGCGGCCACGGCGCCACGGCGCGGCTGCCGCGCGAGGTCGATCCGCGCGGGCTGGCCAGCGACTTCGGCGACGAGCCGCTGCTGATCGCCCAGGCGGCGCAGGTGCCGGTCGCCATCGGCGTCGATCGCACCGCCGCCGGCGAACTGCTGCTGCGCCAGCACCGCGACCTCGACCTGCTGATCGCCGACGACGGCTTGCAGCACCGCGGCCTGGCGCGCGACTGCGAACTCGTGCTGATCGACAGCCGCGGCCTGGGCAACGGCTGGCTGCTGCCGGCCGGGCCGCTGCGCGAGTCGCCGCATCGGCTGCAAACCGTCGATGCGGTGGTCTTTCACGACCAACCCGGCGCGCCGCGGCCCACCGTCTGCGTGTACACGCCGTTTTTTACGCTGCGCGCCGCCTCGGGCGAGGTGGTGGCGCTGAAAGACCCGCAGCGCCGCATCGCCCCCGCCGCGCTCGCCGCCGAGCAGCGCAGCCGCGGCCTGCGCATCCTGGCCGCCGCCGGTATCGGCGTGCCCGAGCGGTTCTTCGCGATGATCGAGGCCGCGGGCCTGACCATCGAGCGGATGCCGCTGCCCGACCACTATCCGTTTCACGACAACCCGTTTGCCGGGCGCGAGTACGACCTGCTGCTGGTCACCGAAAAGGACGCCGTAAAATGCCGCGCCAACCCGGTGCTCGCGGCCGACGGCCGCGTCTGTGCGGTGCAGTTGATCCCGCAGATCGATGCCGGATTGTTCGATTTCGTCGAAACCCTCCTGCGGGCCGCCCAGGCCCGAACTGCCGATGGATCCCAAGCTGCTTGATCTGCTGGTCTGCCCGATCACCAAGGGCCCGCTCGTCTACGACCGCGAGCGGCAGGAGCTGGTCTCGCGCGCCGCGGGCCTCGCCTACCCGATCCGCGACGGCATCCCGGTGATGCTGGAGTCCGAGGCGAGGCGGCTGGACGAGCCCGCCGCCGAGACGCCCGCCGCGTGACGGAATTCACCGTCGTCATCCCCGCCCGGCTCGCCTCGACGCGACTGCCGGGCAAACCGCTGGCCGATATCGCCGGCGCACCGATGGTGGTGCGCGTGGCGCAGCGCGCCGCACTGAGCGGCGCGGCGCGCGTGATGGTCGCGGCCGACGGCGCCGAGATCGCCGCCGCTTGCGCCGCGCACGGCGTGCAGTGCGTGCCGACCGACCCGGCGCACCCGACCGGCACCGACCGCCTGGCCGAAGCCTGCGCCCGGCTGGCGCTGCCGGACCAGGCGATCGTCGTCAACGTGCAGGGCGACGAGCCGCTGATTCCGCCCGCGGTGATCGCCGAGGTCGCCGCGCTGCTGGCTAGTCGCTCGGACTGCGCGATCGCCACCGCCGCGCATGCGCTCGACGACGCGGCCGAGTTCTTCAGCCCCAACGTGGTCAAGGTGGTGACGGACACCAGCGGCCGCGCGCTGTACTTCTCGCGTGCGCCGATCCCTTGGGCGCGCGACGCGTTTGCGGGGGGCGCGCACGGCAGCTTGCCCGCCGGTCTCGGCGCGTTGCGCCACGTCGGCCTCTACGCCTGCCGCGCCGGATTTCTGCGGCGCTTTCCGCAACTGCCGCGCGCGCCGCTGGAAGTCGCCGAAAGCCTGGAACAACTGCGCGCGCTGTGGCATGGATTTGGCATCGCCGTGCTGACCCTCGCGCAGCCCTTGCCGCCGGGCGTGGATACGCCGGAAGACCTGGAGCGCGCCCGCGCCGCCTTTGCTAGGACGTGAGCCGAAGGAACCTTTGCCATGCGCTACGTCGTCATCTTCGAAGACAGCCCCGCGATGCGCGCCGTGCGCGAGCAGCACGAGCCGGCGCATCTCGCCTACCTCGAAGCGAATCGCGACGAAATCCCGATGGCCGGCGGCCTGCGAGGTGAGCACGGCGGTGTTTACGTCGGCGGCCTGTGGGTGTTCGAAGTCGCCAGCAAAGCCCGCGCGGTCGAACTGATCGAAGCCGATCCCTACTTCGTCGCCTGCCCACGCGCCTACCGCCTGCTCGCCTGGGGCAAGGCGCTGCCCCATCGCTTCGCCACTCTCTGATGCGGCGATAGACTCGCCGCCAACCCACCCCGGAGACGACCTCATGAAACTGCTGCTGCCCCTGCTTGCCGCCGCCGCGCTCGCCGCCGGCGCTGCGCAGGCCAAGACCCTGCGCTGGGCCTCGCAGGGCGACTACCAGACGGCCGACCCGTACTCGCAAAACGAGACGCTCACCAACCTCTTTGCCCAGCAGGTGCACGACACCCTGGTCCTGCGCGACCGCGAGATGAAGATCGTGCCGGGCCTGGCCACCAGTTGGACACAGACCGGCCCGCTCACCTGGCGCTTCAACTTGCGCAAAGGCGTCAAGTTCCACGACGGCACACCGTTTACCGCAGACGATGTGATTTTCTCTTTCGAGCGCGCCAGCCACCCCAACTCGCAGATCCGCCAGTACGCGATTCCTCCCGGCAAGCCGCGCAAGATCGACGACTTCACGGTCGAGTTCGTGCAGGACAAGCCCAACCCGGTCATGCTCGAGCACGTGGCCGCGGTCTTCATCATGAGCAAGGCCTGGGCCGAGAAACACAAGGTCGAGCGCCCGCTGTCGTTCAAGGACAAGGAAGAGACCTACGCGGCGCGCAACGCCAATGGCACCGGGCCGTTCATGCTGGTCTCGCGCGAGCCGGGCATCAAGACGGTGCTCAAGAAGAACCCCAACTGGTGGGGCAACTTCACCGGTAACGTCACCGAGGTCGTCTACACACCGGTCGGTTCGGATGCCACCCGTGTGGCGGCGCTGCTGTCCGGACAGGTGGACTTCATCCTCGACCCGCCGCCGCAGGACGTGGCCCGCCTGAAGGCCAACAAGGACCTCGAGGTCATCGAAGGGCAGGAAAACCGCGTCGTCTTCTTCGGCTTCGACCAGAACCGCGAAGAGCTGCTCTACTCCAACGTCAAGGGCAAGAACCCGTTCAAGGATCGTCGCGTGCGGCAGGCCGTGTACCAGGCGATCGACATCGAGGCGCTGCGCGCCAAGACGATGCGCGGCGCGGCCTTGCCCACCGGTGGCATCACGCCCTCGCCCCTGCCGGCCAATGCGGAGATCGAAAAGCGCCGCCCCTACGACGCCGAGGCCGCCAAGCGGCTGCTCACCGAGGCGGGATACCCCAACGGCTTCGAAGTCACGCTCGACTGCCCCAACAACCGCTACATCAACGACGAGGAAATCTGCCTCGCGGTGGCGGCGATGCTGGCGCGCATCGGCATCCAGACCAAGGTGACCACACAGCCGCGCGCCACCTACTTCCCCAAGCTGGAGAAGTTCGACACGAGCTTTTACATGCTGGGCTGGGGTGGTGCGGTCACCGATGCGCAGACCACGCTGTCGCCGGTGCTGCGCTCGCCCGACCCCAAGACCGGTAACGGCAGCTTCAACTACGGCCGCTACGTCAACCCCAAGCTGGACGCACTGATCGACGCCGCGGCGGTGGAGACCAACCCGGACAAACGCAAGCAGATCGTCTGGCAGGCGCTCACCGAACACAACGAGCAGGTGCACCACGTGCCGCTGCACCGGCAGGTGATCCCGTGGGCGATGCGCGCCAACGTCACCGCCGTGCATCGCCCGGACAACTGGCTGCTCGCCGAGTGGGTGCAAATCGACTGACCGACCCAGCGACGGCCCGCAGGAGACCCTTGACGATGAAGAAGCGCAACGCTTTTTACGCTCAGTCCGGCGGCGTGACCGCCGTCATCAACGCCTCGGCCGCCGGGGTGATCGAAACCGCGCGCAAGAACGCCGGCAAGATCGGCAAGGTCTACGCCGGCCGCAACGGCATCATCGGTGCGCTGACCGAAGATCTGATCGACACCAGCCGCGAGTCGGATGCCGCCATCACCGCGCTCAAACACACGCCGGCCGGCGCCTTCGGCTCCTGCCGCTACAAGTTGAAGGGCCTCGAAGAAAACCGCGCGCAATATGAGCGGCTGATCGAGGTCTTCCGCGCGCACGACATCGGTTACTTCTTCTACAACGGCGGCGGCGACTCGGCCGACACCTGCCTGAAGGTCTCGCAGTTGTCCGAAAAGCTCGGCTACCCGTTACAAGCGATCCACGTGCCCAAGACCGTGGACAACGACCTGCCGATCACCGATGTGTGCCCCGGCTTCGGCTCGGTGGCCAAGTACATCGCGGTCTCCACCCGCGAGGCGAGCTTCGACGTGGCCTCGATGGCCAAGACCTCGACCAAGGTCTTCGTGCTCGAAGTGATGGGCCGGCACGCCGGCTGGATCGCCGCAGCCGGCGGCCTGGCCTCGGACAAGAAGCATCCGATCCCGGTCGTGATCCTCTTCCCCGAGGTGACCTTCGATCGCGAGAAGTTCCTGGCCAAGGTCAAAGCCAACGTCGAGCAGCACGGCTACTGCACCGTGGTCGTGTCCGAAGGGGTCAAGGGGCCGGACGGCAAGTTCCTGTCCGACCAGGGGCTGCGCGACGCCTTCGGTCACGCACAACTGGGCGGCGTGGCGCCGGTGATCGCGAGCCTCGTCAAGGAAGAACTCAAGCTGAAGTACCACTGGGCGGTGGCCGACTACCTGCAACGCGCAGCGCGGCACATTGCGTCCAAAACCGACGTCGAGCAGGCTTACGCGCTCGGCCGCGCGGCCGTGCAATTGGCGTTGAAGGGCCACAACGCGGTCATGCCGACCGTCGTGCGCCTGTCCAACCGGCCGTACAAGTGGAAGATCGGCGAAGCCGCGCTGGCGGACGTGGCCAACCGCGAAAAGATGATGCCGGCCGAGTTCATCACGCCCGACGGCTTCGGCATCACCGAGGCCTGCCGCAAGTACCTGCTGCCGCTGATCGCCGGCGAGGCTTACCCGCCCTACGTGGACGGGCTGCCCGACTACGTGCGGCTGAAAAATGTGGCGGTGAAGAAGCGCCTGAAGACCGAGTTCAAGGTGTAACAGGAGTCACGCGCGGGCTGCGGCCCAAGGGCGGGGCCGGACATGCCCGCGCAAGCCGCGCCGGGGTCAGTTCGCCTTGCCGGTGCTGGTGACCGTTTCCATCACCCGCTCCAGATTGAAGCTGCCCGGCTTCTGCCGCGGCGGATAGTCGCGGAAGCTCTGCAACCACTGGCTGACGAAGCCGAGCGAAGGCGCGATCGTGAACATGCGCTCCAGATACCAGCGCTGGTAGCCCATCGCGTTTTCCGCCTCGGCACGCTCGAACGGATCCATCCGCAAGTTGGTGACCATGGGCGCCCGCAGCACGGTGAACGGCTGCTGCCAGACCTTCAGCCCTTCGTGCTCCTGCTTGAGGAAGGTGATCTTCCAGTTGTCGTAACGTAGCGCCGCGACCTGCCCGTCGTCGGTCCAGTACATGAACTCCCGGCGCGGCCACGCCGCCTGTCCGCGCAGCGCCGGGCCGAGGTCGTAGCCGTCGAGGTGGACCTTGTAGGTCGTCGCGCCGACCTGGCGGCCTTTGAGCAGGTCTTCCCGCGCGGTGGCATCGCCGGCGGCGGCGAGCAGCGTGGGCATCATGTCCTCGTGCGAGACGATGTCGTTGACCACCGTGCCGGGCTTGATCGTGCCCGGCCAGCGGATCGCGGTCGGCACGCGGTAGCCGCCTTCCCACTGGGTGTTTTTCTCGCCGCGGAACATCGTGGTGCCGCCGTCGGGCCAGGTGAAGGTCTCGGCGCCGTTGTCGGTCGAGTACATGACGATGGTGTTCCCGTCGATGCCCAGTTCTTTCAGCTTGGCGAGTAACTGGCCCACCTGCGCGTCGTGCTCGACCATCCCGTCCGCGTACACGCCCAGCCCGGTCTTGCCCTGCGACGCCTGCTTCAGGTGCGTGAAGATGTGCATCCGGGTGGAGTTCCACCAGACGAAGAAGGGCTTGCCGTCCTTCTTGGCGCGGGTCATGAAGTCGAGCGCGCGGGCCGTGACCTCTTCGTCCACCGTCTCCATCCGCTTGCGCGTCAACGGCCCGGTGTCGGTGCAGACCTGTTTGCCGACGCGGCCGAAGCGACTGTCCGCGGTCGGGTCGTCGCGCTCGCTCGCCTTGCAATCCATCACGCCGCGCGGGCCGAAGCGGGCCTTGAACGCGGGATTCTTCGGGTAATCGACGTTCTCCGGCTCCTCTTCGGCGTTCAGGTGATACAGGTTGCCGAAGAACTCGTCGAAGCCGTGCACCGTGGGCAGCATGTCGTTGCGGTCGCCCAAGTGGTTCTTGCCGAACTGCCCGGTCGCATAGCCACGCGCCTTGAGCAGCGTGGCGAGCGTGGGGTCTTCCTTGCGCATGCCTTCCGGCGCCCCCGGCAGGCCGACCTTGGTCAGGCCGGTGCGGATCGGCGACTGCCCGGTAATGAAGGCGGCGCGACCCGCGGTCGAGCTTTGCTGACCGTACCAGTCGGTGAAGAGCGCCCCTTCGGCGGCGATGCGGTCGATGTTCGGCGTCTTGTAGCCCATCATGCCGCGGTTGTACGCGCTGATGTTGAACTGGCCGATGTCGTCGCCCCAGATGATCAGGATGTTCGGCGGCGACGAGGCCGCTTGCGCTTGCGCCGGCGCCGCTGCGCCGCAGGCGACACCGACCGCCAGGGCAATCTTGGTGAGCTGGTTCATGCTTCGATCTCCTCCGCTGTTTGGGGCGCGGGCACGCGAAAACCTCGCCCGCCGGCAACGATACACGCGGGACAGGCGCAGGCGCCGCAAACGGCTAGAATCCTGCGGCTTTTTCGACCGTCGCCGCCGGCGAGGGCGCGGCGACCACCACAAAGGACGGGGGATGCGACTGATACTGCTCGGGCCACCAGGGGCCGGTAAGGGCACGCAGGCGACCTTTATCAAGGAACGCTACGGCATCCCGCAAATTTCCACCGGCGACATGCTGCGCGCCGCCGTCAAGGCGGTCACGCCGCTCGGACTGGCGGCCAAGAAGGTGATGGATTCCGGCGCGCTGGTGTCCGACGACAGCGTCATCGGCCTGGTCAAGGAAAGGCTGCGCGAGCCGGACTGCGCGGCCGGGTATCTGTTCGACGGTTTCCCGCGCACGATCCCGCAGGCCGATGCGCTCACGCACGCGGCGGTGGCGGTGGACGTGGTGCTGGAGATCGCGGTACCCGATGCCGACATCATCGAGCGGATGAGCGGCCGCCGCGTGCACATCGGCAGCGGCCGCTCTTATCACGTCAAGTTCAACCCGCCCAAGGCCGAGGGCCGCGACGACGCCACCGGCGAGCCGCTGATCCAACGCGACGACGACAAAGAAGAAGTCGTGCGCAAGCGGCTGGAGGTTTATCGCGCGCAGACCAGCGTGCTGGTGGATTACTACTCCAAGTGGGCCGCTACCGGCGCCAAGGATGCGCCACGCTATCGCAAGGTCAGCGGGGTCGGCAGCGTGGACGAAATCACGCGGCGGGTGATGGAGGCTTTGGCGGTCTGATCGATACCTTGTACGGGCTTGGCGCGGCCTGCCGATGGCTACGCCGGCTGCCCTCACCCGGCGCCTTCGGTGCCACCCTCGCCCGCTGATGCGGGCGAGGGTCTGACCAGAGCGTTTCACTTTTCACGTTTCACGTTTCACCTAGAAAACAGAGGAGCACATCCCATGTCAGGCTTAGCTCTCGCCCTGCTCTGCGGCTTCGCAGCCGTGGTCTTCGGCGCGTGGTCGATTTCCTGGATTCTCAAGCAGCCGGCCGGCAACGCGCGGATGCAGGAAATTGCCGCCGCGGTGCAGACCGGTGCGCAGGCATATCTGAATCGCCAGTACAAGACGATCGCCATTGTCGGCGTGGTACTGGCCGTAATCATCGCGGTCGTGCCGCAACTCGGTCTGTGGACGGCCATCGGTTTCGTGCTGGGCGCCATTTTGTCCGGGGCCGCCGGCTACATCGGCATGAACGTCTCGGTGCGCGCCAACGTGCGCACCGCGCAGGCCGCCACCCTCGGGCTGAACCCGGCGCTCAACATCGCCTTCCGCGGCGGTGCCATCACCGGCTTGCTGGTGGTGGGCTTGGGCCTGATCGGCGTGGCGGGCTTCTACTGGATTCTGAAGGCCACGCACGCGGCCTCGACCACCCGTGAACTGCTGCACCCGATGATCGGCTTCGCCTTCGGCGCGTCGCTGATTTCGATCTTCGCGCGACTGGGCGGCGGCATCTTCACCAAGGGCGCGGACGTCGGCGCCGACTTGGTGGGCAAGGTGGAAGCCGGCATTCCCGAGGACGATCCGCGCAACCCGGCGGTGATCGCCGATAACGTCGGCGACAACGTCGGCGACTGCGCGGGCATGGCGGCGGACCTGTTCGAGACCTTCGCCGTGACGGTAATCGCCACGATGCTGATCGGCGGCTTCTTCTTCAAGGGCGCGCCGGGCGACGCCGGGATCGTCTATCCGCTGGTGATTTCCGGCGTGTCGATCCTCGCCTCCATCATCGGCTGCTTCTTCGTCAAGGCGCGCGACGGCGGCAAGATCATGAACGCGCTGTATCGTGGGCTGCTCGTGGCTGGCGTGATCTCGCTGGTGCTGTTCTGGCCGGTGACGAGCATCGTCCTCGGGCCGGTCGCCGCCAGCGGCGGCGTCACCGTGATGGACCTGTACTTGTCCGCGGTCGTGGGTCTCGTGCTGACCGCCGCGCTCGTCTACATCACCGAGTACTACACCGGCACGCAGTTCAAGCCGGTCAAGTACGTCGCGCAGGCCTCGACCACGGGGCACGCGACCAACATCATCGCCGGCATCGCGGTGTCGATGAAGGCCTGCGCCTGGCCGGTGATCGCGATTTCCGCGGCGATCCTCGCCTCCTACTGGCTGGCCGGGCTGTACGGCATCGCCGTGGCCGCCACCGCGATGCTGTCGATGACCGGCATCATCGTGGCACTCGACGCCTACGGCCCGATCACCGACAACGCCGGCGGTATCGCCGAGATGGCCGGCCTGCCCAAGGCGGTGCGCGACATCACCGACCCGCTGGACGCGGTGGGCAACACCACCAAGGCCGTGACCAAGGGCTATGCGATCGGCTCGGCCGGCCTGGCCGCGCTGGTGCTCTTTGCCGACTATACCGGCGGGCTGGAAGCGGCGGGGGCCAGCACGACCTTCGACCTGTCGAACCACATGGTCATCGTGGGCCTCTTCATCGGCGGCCTGATCCCCTTCCTGTTCGGCGCGATGGCGATGGAAGCGGTCGGCCGCGCCGCCGGCAGCGTGGTGGAGGAAGTGCGCCGCCAGTTCCGCGAGATCCCCGGCATCATGGAGTACAAGGCCAAGCCCGACTACTCCCGCGCGGTGGACATGCTGACCAGCGCCGCGATCAAGGAGATGATGATCCCCTCGATCCTGCCGGTGCTGGTGCCGATCCTGGTCGGCGTGATCCTCGGGCCGGCCGCACTCGGCGGCGTGCTGATGGGCACGATCGTCACCGGCTTGTTCGTGGCGATCTCCATGACCACCGGCGGCGGCGCCTGGGACAACGCCAAGAAGTACATCGAAGAAGGCCACCATGGCGGCAAGGGCTCGGACGCGCACAAGGCGGCCGTGACCGGCGACACCGTGGGCGATCCGTACAAGGACACCGCCGGCCCGGCGGTGAACCCGCTGATCAAGATCATCAACATCGTCGCGCTGCTGATCGTGCCGATCATCGCCGCGATCCACCCCGGCAAGCCGGCGCCGGCCGCAGCCGCGCCCGCGCCGGCGGTGGTCGCGGTGCCGATCGTGGTCGTGGTCGGCGTGCCGGTGCGTGTGCACTTCGAGACCGGCTCGGAAGCGCTCTCTGCCGAAGGCAAGCGCATCGTCGATGGCTACGCCAAGGCGCTCGCCGCCAACCCAGGTGCCAAGGTGGAACTGTCCGGTTACGCCGATCCGCGCGGAGACGCGGCGGCCAATCTTGAACTCGCCAAACAGCGCGCAATGAAGGTGCGCGACGCGCTCACCGCCGCGGGCGCCAAGCCCGAGCAGGTGGAACTCGTCAAACCGACCGACGTGATCGTCGGCAGCGGCAACGACGCCGATGCGCGGCGGGTGGATATCGTGCTGCGCTAACTCGGCTCGGCAATTGCTTGAGCAAGGGCGCGTCACCGACGCGCCCTTTTTTTCTTCCATGCCATGAACCTGCGCCCCGCCCTACCCGCCGACATCCCGGCCATCGCCGCAATCTACGGTCACCACGTGATCCACGGGCTGGCGAGCTTCGAGACCGACCCGCCGAGCGTGGCGGACATGGCGAGCCGCCATGCGGCCATCGTCGCGGCGGGCTACCCGTACCTCGTTGCGACCGACGGCGAGCGCCTTCTGGGCTACGCGTATGCCAGCGCGTTTCGCACGCGGCCGGCGTATCGATACACGGTCGAAGACTCGGTCTACGTTGCACCGGATACCGCAGGTCGCGGCATCGGCCGCGCGCTGCTGACGCGTTTGATCGAAGAGTGCGAAGCGCGCGGCTACCGCCAAATGCTTGCGGTGATCGGCGACTCGGATAACGCGCCGTCGATCAAACTGCACGCCGCCTGCGGCTTTGGCCGCATGGCGGTGTTCAACGGCACCGGCTTCAAGCACGGCCGCTGGGTGGACACGGTGTTCATGCAGCGGGCGCTGGGCGCGGGCGACCGGACCCTGCCGGTCTGAGCGGATTACTGCTTCGTATCGACCCGCTTGCGCCGCAGTGTGGCCGACGGCAATTCGCCAAAGCAGTCCCGGTAGGCACGGGAAAAGTCGCCGAAGTGCCAGAAGCCCCAATTGAGCGCCTCGGTCGTCACCGTGGTCGAGGCGGGCGGCGCGGCCAGCAGGGCCTGTCGCACCCGATGCAGCCGCAGCCGCGTCAAGTAGGCCACCGGCGTCAGGCCGGTGACTTCCTTGAACGCGTTTTCCAGCGTGCGTTCGCTCACCGCCGCGGCGCGGCACAGGTCGCTCACGAACAAATGTTCGTTGCCGCGCGCGAGCGCGAATTCCTCGGCACGCTCGACGATGCGGCCGTGCGCCTGCCGGGTCCGTTCGCCGCGCGTCGGCTCGACCGGATTGGCGCCGCGCAGCGCGGCGAGCAGCGTTTCGATCAACTCGACCTGCACCGCGCCACGCTCGCGCATCCGCTCGTTGAAGCGGGCGGGGTCGCGCGCCGCGGTGTCCACCAGGCGCCGGCCCCAGGCAAACAGCCGGCGCGCGCGAGCCGGCGCCACGTGCAGCGTTTCGACGCCGCGCGGCGGACGAAACTCGTCCGCGCGTCCGCGCGCGACCAGATGCGCGCGCAGTTCGTCTGGTGGCACCAGGAAGGTCAGGCTGGCCCAGTCGGCATCGGCGACAAAGCTCGCCTCCGCGCCGGGTTCGGCCGCTAGCAGCAGACCAGGGCGCAGCGGCAGCCCGTCGACCGTCCCCCTGGCGCGTGGGCCAAAGGCGGCGAAGCCGAGCCAACCCTCGCCGACGCGGGTGTGCGTGCGCAGCCGCGCGTGGGTCGCGTGGAACACGACTGCCGCCGAGTCCAACCGCACGACCACCCGGCGCGCGCGCAACGCGCTCGGCCGCAACAGCACACCGTGCTGGCGAATCAATTCGATGCCGGCGCCGATCAGCGCCGGATCGTCGATGTCTTCAACAGTCACCGCGGGCGACGCGGTGCAGGGCAGCGGTGCGTCCATAGCGCGTTTCTGCGGAAATCCGATAGACGCGGCCGCAGTACCGTCCGATACTGCGCTGGCGTGTTGGGTCGATGCGCGGCACCACCGGGTACCTCGGAGTTTGAGTCTAGCGACCACACGACGATGCAGGTCAAGCCGATGCAAATCCCCCAGAAAACCCTGATCGCCGCCGCGGTGGCAGCGCTGTGCGCTGCCGCGGGTCCCGCGCCTGTGGCGGCGCAGCAAGCCAAAAGACCGAACATCGTGGTGATCGTCGCCGACGACCTCGGCTACGCCGACCTCGGCGTCTTTGGCAGCGAGATCCGCACACCGGCAATCGACGCGCTGGCGCGCGAAGGTCTGCGCTTCACGCAGTTCTATACGCACCCGACCAGTTCGCCGACCCGCGCCACGCTGTTAAGCGGTGTCGATATCCATTTGAACGGTCTGGGCAACATGGACGAATACACGGCGCCCAACCAGCGCGGCGCAGTCGGCTACGAGGGTTATCTGAACGACCGGGTGGCGACCCTGCCGCAGTTGCTGCGCGACGCGGGTTATCACACTTACATGGTCGGCAAATGGCACCTTGGCAAGGCGCCGTCGCAGATCCCCGCGGCGCGCGGCTTCGAGCGCGACTTCTCGCTGCTCGACGGCGCCGGCAGCTACTGGGACATCACCAACTTCACCGCGACCACGCCCAAGTCGACCTTCACCGAAGACGGCCGCTATCTGACCCGGCTGCCGGACGACTACTACGCGACCAAGACCTACACCGACAAGCTGATCGGCTATATCGACGCGAACCGAGCCGACGGCAAGCCGTTCTTTGCCTATGTGGCGCACCAGGCGCCGCACGACCCGTATCACCTGCCGCGGGACTGGCGCAACCGCCACGTCGGCGAATACGACCGCGGCTGGGACGCCGTGCGGCAGGAGCGGCTGAAAAAGCAGATCGAACTCGGCATCACGCCGGCCGGCACGCCACTGGCCGAGCGCATGTGGTTCATCCCCGACCCCATCGTGCTGGCGCCCGCCGCCCGCGCGCTGGCCGGCAAGAAGATGGAGTTGTACGCCGGCATGGTCGAGAACATGGACCATCACGTCGGCCGGCTGATCGAGCACCTGAAGCAAATCGGCGAATACGAGAACACGATCTTCAT
>JAJTHJ010000017.1 GCA_021298875.1 Burkholderiales bacterium
CGGCCGCGGGCGCCCAAAACGGGGCCACCCGCAGGCCGCGCGGCGGATTGGACTACCTACCCGCCGATCACACCGCCATCGGCCCGGCGCACCACGACGACGGCCGAGCGCGGCCGCGCGGCGGCGGCGCCGTCCGGCCACTTGGAGAAGGCGTTGGCGTTGCGGGCGATCCAGTTGTCGCGCTCGGCGGTGGGCAGTGCCCGATACGCGGCCGGCGCGTTCGGGTGGTTGCTCACCTCGCCGGGGTGCTGCATGTTGCAGAACATCGTCTTGCGGTCGGGCGTGAAGGTCAGGCCGGTGATCTCGCAGCCGGAAGGGCCGACGAGAAAGCGCCGCACTTCGCCGGTGACCGGGTCGGCCGCCAGCATCTGGTTATTCCCCATGCCGGCAAAGTCGCCAGTGTTGGAAAAGCTGCCGTCGGTCTGGATCCACAGCCGGCCAAAGCTGTCGAACCCCAGCCCGTCGGGACTGTTGAACATGTTGTCGGCGGTGATGTTGGCCGAGCCGCGGCGCGCGGCGGTGTAGGCGACCGGGTTGCCGGCGATGAGGAAGATGTCCCAGGTGAAGGTGGTGGCGGTGGGGTCGCCGCCGGCCTCGTTCCAGCGCACGATGTGGCCCCAGTTGTTGACCGCGCGCGGGTTGGCGTCGTCCACCGGCGGGCGGGCGCCACCCGCGGCGGTGGTGCCGTCGGCCTTGTTGCTGCTTGGCGGAGTGCTGCCGCGGCGGTTGTTGTTGGTGAGCGCGATGTAGGCCTCGCCCGCCTTCTTCGGGTTGGCGGCGATCCACTCGGGGCGGTCCATCATCGTCGCGCCGACGCGGTCGGACGCCTGCCGCACGCGGATCAGCACGTCGGCCTGGCTGGCAAAACCGTTGCTCGCGTCCAACCCGTTTTGGCCGTAGACGAGCGGGATCCAGACGCCGGTGCCGAGGTTGTCGCCGGTGGCGGCACCCGCTTCGAACTTGGCGACGTACAAGGTGCCGCTCGACAGCAACCCGCGGTGCGCGGGCGCCTGCGGGTTGGCGCGGTCGAAGGTGCCGCTGGAGACGAACTTGTAGATGTACTCGTTGCGCTCGTCATCGCCCATGTAGACGACCACACGGCCGTTGGGCGCGACCACGAGTTCGGCGTTTTCGTGCTTGAAGCGGCCGAGCGCGGTGTGCTTGACCGGCGTGCCGGCAGGTGCGAAAGGATCGATCTCCACCACCCAGCCGAAACGGTTGGGCTCGTTGGGCGTGGCGGCCACGTCGAAGCGCGCATCGGCCGTGTGCCAGCGGTAGCCGAAGCCGCCGGCAGTGACGCCGTAGCGGTTTTCCAGCGCGCTGGCGGTGCGTGTGCCGTTCCAGCCGAAGTAGCCGTTGAAATTTTCTTCGCAGGTGAGATAGGTGCCCCAGGGCGTGAAGCCGTTGGCGCAGTTGTTCAGCGTGCCCAGCACGTTGGTGCCGGCGGGGTCGTCGGCGGTTTGCAGTTGCGCATCGCCCGCGGCGGGGCCGGCGAGCGTCATCGGCGTGTAGCCGGTGATGCGGCGGTTGTAGGGCGAGTTCTTCACCGCCGACCAGGTGCCGTTGGCGGCGCGGCGGATGTGGACGACCGACACGCCGTGGCCGGCCAGTCCCTTGCGCACCTTGTCGAAGGTGAAGGGGGCGAGCCAGTCGGCGGCGTCCGGCCCCGGCGCGTAGAAGTATTCGGGGTTGATGTATTCGTGGTTGATGGCGAGCAGACCTTCGTCGCTGCGGTCGCCGGGGCCGTTGCCGGCAGCGTTGAAGCCGAAGAAGTGCATGCCGTCGTGGTTGTCGCCGACCTGCTGCTCCTGCGCCTGCCAACCTTGCGAGGCGTCGGCCGCCCAGGCGGGCGCCGTGGTCGTCAGGGGTTCGCCCCAGGGCAGGAACGGCTCGGCCACATAGCCCGGCGGCACCACCACGGCGTCGCCCGTGGACGCCGCCACGGCGGTAAAACCCAACATCCGCTCCGGCGCGGGGGCGGCCGTCGCGGGCGGCACCACGACGGACTCGCCATCGCTGCCGCAGCCGAACATGGCGAGCGTCAACGCGCCCAAGCCGCCTTTGAGCAGGCGGCGGCGGCTGACCGCACGGTCGATCAGCTCATTGAGGGTGGGATTGCTGCTCGGGTTGCTCACCCGGTCGTCGGATACGTCGAAAGGCATCGTCTTCTCCATGCGAGGGAAGCGCGCATCGTGGCCGGCGAAGGTTACGACGCCGTTACGGGTCGATGAATTTTCCATGTCCAGGCAGCGCACGCCGCGCCGGAGGACAATCGACAGCATTTGCTGCCGCGCCCCTCCCATGACGACCGCCCGACACCCCGCGCAATCCGAAGGCGACACCAACCTCGCCACGCGCCGCGCGCGCTGGCAGGCCGCGCATCTGGACGCGGCTACGCGTGCACTGCTGGAGCGAGACAGCGCGGCCTTCCTGCATCAGTCGGTTTCCACACCCTGCCTGAACGCGATTGCCAAGGCCGAGGGCATCTGGATCGAAGACGCCGCCGGCCGGCGGTACATGGATTTTCACGGCAACAACGTGCATCACCTGGGTTACGCGCATCCGCGCGTGCTGGCGGCCATCCGCGCGCAACTCGATGCGCTGTCCTTCGCGCCGCGCCGGTATACCTGCGAGCCGGCGGTGGAACTGGCGGAGAAGCTGGCGCAAATCGCGCCCGGCGGGCTATCCAAGGTGCTGTTCACCACGGGCGGCTCGGATGCGGTGGAGGTGGCGATCAAGCTGGCGCGCGCGGCCACCGGGCGCTTCAAGACGCTGTCGTTCTGGGATGCGTTTCATGGCGCGGGGTTGGGCGCGTCCAGCGTGGGCGGCGAGGCGCTGTTCCGCTCGGGGCCGATCGGGCCGCTGCTGCCGGGCACCGAGCACGTCGCGCCTTTTGGCTGCTATCGCTGTGCCTACGGCCACCCGGTCGATGCGCGCGGGCAGCCGGACTTGGCGCGCTGCAAGCTCGCCTGCGCGGCGATGGTCCGCTACGTGCTGGAGCGCGAGGGCGACGTGGCCGCGGTGATCGCCGAGCCGGCGCGCGCCGTGCCCTATCTGCCGCCGCCCGGCTACTGGCAGGCGGTGCGCGAGGCCTGCCATGCGCAGGGCACGCTGCTGATCTTCGACGAGATCCCCACCGGCCTGGGCAAAACCGGACAGTGGTTCTCCTGCAATCACGACGCGGTGGAGCCGGACATCCTGGTGCTGGGCAAGGCGCTGGGCGGCGGCGTGCTGCCGATCGCCGCGGTGATCGCACGGCCGGAGCTCGACGTGGCCGGCGCCTATGCCTTCGGCCATTACACGCACGAGAAAAACCCCGTCACCTGCCGCGCCGCGCTGGAGACGCTGCGCATGATCGAAGACGAAGACCTCGTCGCGCACGTGGCGCGCGTGGGTGCGCTGGCGCTCGAACGCCTGCACGACTGGCGCGACCGCTACCCGCCGGTGGGCGACGTACGCGGGCGCGGCTTTCTGCTCGGCATCGAACTCGTGACCGACCGCGAAGCCAAGTCGCCCGCCAACGACGCTGCCGAGGCGGTGCTGTACCACGCGCTGTCCAATGGCTTGTCGTTCAAGACGACGATGGGCAATGTGCTGACGCTGACGCCGCCGCTGGTGACGAGCGAGGCGGAGATGATGCGGGCGCTGGATGTGCTGGAGGAAGCGATAGCGGCGGTGGAGCGGCGCGAGCGTGGGAGGGGTTGACCCCCTCCCCTGCGAAGCGGGGGGCGGAAGCGGGGTTTCGCGAAGCGCAGCTTCGCGCCGCTGGAGCGGCGAGGCCTTGCAAGGCCGAGACTGGGCGGGTTGGGGTGGGGGCGCGGGCGCACCGATCAGGTGACCACGTCGCGCGCCGTCTCCTCCTCCACCCACCTCAGATACGGCGCAAAGCCCACCACCACCGGAACCGCGACGATCTCCGGCACCTCATAGGGATGCAGTCGGCGGATCGCTGCTTCGACCTCCGCATAACGCGCGGCGGTGGTCTTGATGAGCAGCGGCACCTCGGTCGCCGTCTCGACCGCGCCCTGCCAGCGGTAGATCGACGCCACCGGCGGCCAGCGGTTCACGCAGGCGGCCAGCCCCTCGTCCACCAGCGCGCGGGCGATGCGCTCGGCGCAGTCGGCGTCGGGGCAGTTGGTCAGCACCAGCAGTACGTCGGTCATCGTTGTCTCCCGCTCAAGCGCTCTGCCGCACCACGAGGTTGAACCCCAGGTCGAGCCGCGGCTGCGGCACCGGTTCGCCGCGCATCAGCGCGAGCAGCATGTCGGCGGCGGCAGCACCGATCTCGCTGCGCGGCGTGCGGACGGTGGTAAGCGGCGGAATGGTCTGATCGCTGCCGGTCAGGTCGTTGAAGCCGGCGACGGCGATGCGCCCCGGCACCGCGATGCCGCGCCGCGCGGCGGCCAGCAGCGCGCCCTGGGCAAGATCGTCGTTGCAGAAGAAGATCGCATCGACCCGCGGCTTGCGCGTAACGATCTGCTCGAACAACCGCGCGCCCAGCGCCAGCGAAGACGGCGCGGGGTCGAGCCATTCGAGCGCGGCATCGTGCCGGCCCGCCGCGGCGAGCGCCTGCCGCCAGCCGTCGCGTCGCCGCATCGTGCGCGGGTCGAGCTGGGCGGCGGCAAAGGCGATGCTGCGGTGGCCGCGTTCGAGCAAATGGCGCGTCAGCACGGCGGCCGCGTCCTGCTGCGAGAAGCCGACGCTGTAGCTGCCGCGCCGCGCTGCCAGCTCCATCAGATGCACGCAGGGCACGCCGCTGGCGGCGATCAGCCGGCGCGTCGCGGCCCGCCGCGGCAGCCCGGTGACGAGCAGCCCGGCCGGGCGGTGCGCCAGTTGCTCGCGCAGCAGTTGCTCTTCTTCGGCGTCGTCGTAGTGGGTGATGCCGATCAAGGTCTGATAGCCGCCTGCGCGTAGCCGGCGTTGCGCGGCTTCGAGCAGATCGACAAAGAGCGCGTTGGACAGCATCGGGATCAGCATCGCGACGTGGGTGCTGTGCGGTGAGGCCAGCGCCCGCGCGGCGGGGTCGGGCACGTAGCCCAGCTTGCGCGCGGCGCGCTGCACGCGCGCGACCAGCGCGGGATCGACCGCGCGCTTGCCGGCCAGCGCGCGCGAGACAGTGATCGGGCTGACGCCGGCGGCCTGCGCGACCTGCGCCAGCGTGACGCGGCCGGTGGCGCGCGAGCGGCGGGCGGTGGCAGGCATGGGCGGCAAAAAGCGGTTGACAGCGGCGGGCGAGGCGTCCAGGATAGCGCTATCCCACAGACCGGCGCAAGCTGGCCGCGACGAAAACAACGATGGAGCACCCGGTGGTCGTGATGGGCGTGGCCGGCAGCGGCAAGTCGAGCCTCGCCGCCGCGCTGGCGCTGGCGCGGGCCGAGAGCGCGCGGCTGATCGAAGGCGACGCGCACCACAGCCCGGCCAACCTCGACAAGATGCGCCGCGGCATCGCGCTCACCGACGCCGACCGCGCCGGCTGGCTCGATGCACTAGCCGCGCAATTGCGCGCGCATCCGCGTGCGACGGTGCTGGCTTGCTCTGCGCTCAAGCGTGCCTACCGCGAGCGGCTGCGCGCCGCGGCGCCGGGGCTGCGCTTCGTTTACCTGGAGATCGACCCCGCGTCGGCCCGCGCGCGCATCGAGGCGCGGCGCGAGGCGCACTTCTTCTCCCCTGCGCTGGTGGACAGCCAGTTTGCCGCGCTGGAGTCGCCAGTCGGCGAGCCGGGCGTGTTGCGCGTGGATGCGCTGGCGCCGCTCGCGCAGTTGCAGCAGCAGGTCGGCGCGTGGTTGCGCGGCACCGTCGAGGCGGCGCAGTGAACCTCTGGTTCCAACGCCTAACGCAAGCTGCGATGGCGCTGTGCCTCGCGACGATGGCGGCGCTCGTGTTCGTCAACGTGGTGCTGCGCTACGGCTTTGGCTACGGCATCGCGGCGAGCGAGGAGCTGTCGCGGCTGCTCTTCGTCTGGATGATGTTCATCGGTGCGACCGCCGCCTACCCGACCGGCGAGCACATGGCGTTCACCAGCCTGCTGCTGCCGCTGCGCAAGCGGCCGCGCGCGTTTGCGGCGATGACCGCGCTGATCCGCGTGCTGGTGCTGCTCGCCTGCGCGTTGGTGGGCTGGGGCGCGTGGCAGCAGTTCGTGGTGGGGCTCGCCAGCAAGTCGGTCGTGCTCGGCTACCCGGCCGCGCTGCTGCCGCTGCCGGCGCTGCTGTGCTCGCTCGCCATCGGCGCGATGGCGCTGGCCGAGCTGATCCGCCGCACGCCCCTCAACCTCGGCCACGGCGCGGACCTCGAATGAGCCCCGAAGCGCTCGCCTTTGCGATCTTCTGCATCGGCATGCTGGTGCTGATGGGCATCGGCATGAACATGGCACTGGCCCTGGTGCTGACCGGCGCCGGCATGGCTTGGGCGCTGGGCTTCTGGGACACGCAGTTGCTGGCACAGAACCTGGTGGCGGGCGTGGACAGCTTCGCGCTGCTGGCGGTGCCGTTCTTCATCCTCGCCGGCGAGTTGATGAACGCCGGCGGCATCAGCCGCCGCATCATCGAGATGGCGCAAGCCTGGGTCGGGCACATCCGCGGCGGGCTGGGCTACGTGGCGATCGGCGCCGCGGTGCTGATGGCGAGCATGAGCGGCTCGGCGCTGGCCGACACCGCGGCGCTCGCGGCCATCCTGCTGCCGATGATGCGCGAGCAAGGCTATCCGCTGCGCACCTCGGCGGGGCTGATCGCCTCGGGCGGGATCATCGCGCCGATCATCCCGCCGTCGATGCCCTTCGTGATCTATGGGGTGACGACCAACACCTCGATCTCGGCACTGTTCCTCTCCGGCATCGTGCCAGGGCTGATCATGGGCGCGGGGCTGATCGTCGCGTGGAAGCTGGTGCTGCGCGACCTCGCACTGCCGACGGGCACGCCGCTGCCGCTGGCCGCGCGGCTGCGCGCCACCGCCAAGGCGTTCTGGGCGCTGCTGATGCCGGTGATCATCATCGGCGGGATGAAGACCGGGGTCTTCACGCCGACCGAGGCCGCGGTGGTCGCGGCGGTGTACGCGCTCGGCGTCGCCAGCGCCGTGCACCGCGAGATGGGTCTGGCGGATTTTTACGGCGTGCTGGTGCGCGCGGCGCGCAACACGGCGATCGTGATGTTCCTGTGTGCCGGCGCGCAGGTGGCGAGCTACATGATCACGCTGGCCGATCTGCCCTCGGTGCTGACCGGCTGGCTCGGCGCGCTGGTGGACAACCCGCGGTTGCTGATGGCGGTGATGATGGTGGCGCTGGTGCTGATTGGCACCGCGCTCGACCTTACGCCCACGATCCTGATCTTCGCACCGGTGATGCTGCCGATCGCCGTCAAGGCCGGCATCGACCCCGTCTACGTCGGCCTGATGTTCGTGTTGAACGGCGCGATCGGGCTGATCACGCCGCCCGTGGGCACGGTGCTCAACGTCGTCGCCGGTGTCGGCCGGCTGCCGCTGCACGAGGTGATCCGCGGCGTCAATCCCTTCCTCATCACCTACCTCGCGATCCTGACTCTGTTCGTGCTCTTCCCGCAAATCGTCACGGCGCCGCTGGCCTGGCTGCGCTGATTTTTCGACTTCACCTCGGAGACACCGATGACCAACACCCGCCGCACCCTGCTCGCCGCCACCGGCGCTGCCGTCCTGACTGCCCCGCTCGCGGGCCTGGCGCAGGACATCAAACCGCGACTGATCCGCTTTGGCTACGGGCTGAACGAGCAGAGCAACCAGGGCCGCGCGGTGAAGTTCTTTGCCGAGCAGGTGGAGAAGAACTCCGGCGGCAAGATGAAGGTGCGCGCCGTCGGCGCCGCCGCGCTCGGCCCCGACGTGCAGATGCAGCAGGCGCTGATCGGCGGCGCGCAGGAGATGATGGTGGGCTCCACCGCCACCTTGGTGGGCATCACCAAGGAGATGGCGCTGTGGGACACGCCCTTCCTGTTCAACAACGCCAAGGAGGCGGACGCGATCCTCGACGGGCCGATCGGCCAGAAGGTGATGGACAAGCTGCAAGACAAGGGGCTGGTCGGCCTCGTCTATTGGGAAAACGGCTTTCGCAACATGACCAACAACAAGCGGCCGATCACCAAGATGGAGGACTTCGACGGCATCAAGCTGCGCGTGATGCAGAACAACGTGTACCTGGAGAGCTTCCGCAAGCTGGGGGCCAACGCGGTACCGCTGCCGTTTTCAGAACTGTTCAGCGCGCTCGAGACCCGCACCGTCGACGGCCAGGAGAATCCGTACAACACCATTTTGTCGAGCAAGTTCTTCGAGGTGCAGAAGTACCTGTCGGTGACCAATCACGTCTACAGCCCGTGGATCGTGCTGGTGAGCAAGAAGTGGTGGGACACACTCAGCAAGGACGAGCAGAAGGTACTGCTCGACGCCGCCCGCGCCAGCCGCGAGTTCGAGCGGCGCGACACGCGCGAAGAAGCCGGCCGCGCGCTGGCCGAGCTGAAAGCCAAAGGCATGCAGATCAACGAACTGTCGCCCGCCGAATCCGCCCGCATGCGCGACAAACTCACCCAGGTCAACGCCGGCATCGCCGTCAACGTGGGGCTCGATCTGTGGAACGAGACGCAGGGTGCGTTGGCCAAGATGCGGGGCAAGTAGCGAACAGGCGAGCCTGCCCGGCCTCCGGCGGGGTCAGACGGGGCCCCGCCATTCGCAAGGCGTTGTGCTGCGGCTATGCGCTCGCGCCGATGCGCATCGGCGCGAGCCAAGGACTTCGATGGTGGTGGAGTGGGTGTTGCGGGACACCCAAGCTCGGACGCTTAACCTTCGCCTTCGGCCGCAGCCTCGGCAACCGGCTTCTCGGGCCGATCGACGAGTTCCATGAACGCCATCGGCGCGTTGTCGCCGACGCGGAAGCCCCTTTTCAGGATCCGCGTGTAGCCGCCATTGCGCGCCTTGTAGCGAGGGCCCAACTCGGCAAAGAGCTTGACCACCATCTCGCGGTCGCGCAGGCGGTTGAAGGCCAGGCGCTTGTTGGCGAGCGTGGGCTCCTTGCCCAGGGTGATCAGCGGCTCGACCACGCGGCGCAGTTCTTTCGCCTTGGGCAGC
>JAJTHJ010000168.1 GCA_021298875.1 Burkholderiales bacterium
ATGCGCGCCAGCCTGCGCCATGGATCGGTCTGGATACCGCACAGCCGGGCGTTCCGGGATCGCGATGACATGCTCATCCCGCGTGCCGTCTGGGAGCAGATCCGGGGCGACGGCCGGCAGCGCACGCAATACCGGGCGCTCCAGTTCGGGGTAATCGTACTTTTCGTGCAAATTGATGCGGTTTGGCCGGAAACCCTTTGCTGGCAACGTTCTTGGCCGTCCGAGGTCTCGGCGCAATGGCATTTTCCCCTTTCTCGGTGCATAAGCGTAAATTGCTCCGTTCGCCTTCGGGAGACAGCGCGCCATGTCGTCCTACGCCTACCGGTTCGTTGGCCAGGAGACCCTGCCCAGCCGACTGACGGAATTCGACCGCCGGCAATTCTTCGAACTCAACGCAGGCGACATCCAGGCGATCCGGGATCGCTTCCGTACCGACCACCGCGCCGCTGCCGCGCTGCAACTGCTGTTCTTGCGCGCCTGCGGGCGACCGGCCGATCGTTTCACTACGCTGCCGCGCAGCCTGCTGCGGTACGTGTTCGAGGCGCTCGGTTTTGCGCCGCTGACCATCGCCAGCCTGCGCAGCCTGTACCGGCGCCGGCCCACCCTTTACGAGCACCAGTTGTGGGCCAAGAGCCATCTTGGTTTGAAGGACGTCAACGACGAGACGGAAGCCGAACTCAAAGGGGTGCTCAAGCTCGCAGCGGCAGAGGTCGCGCACCCCGAAGAAGTCGCTATCGTCGCCCGTCAGTGGCTGTACGACCGCCGCCTGCTGATTCCGAGTTCCCGTCGCTTGCAGGACTGGGCGCGGGAAGCTTTTTCGGGGATCGAAGCGCAGATCCTCGGCGTGGTGCTGGCGGCCGTCCCGCCCGCGACTATTCGCCGCTGCCGAGACTCGGTGTACAGCCTCCGTGCCCACGCCGCCGAGACGCATCTCGAGTGGCTCAGAACTCCCTCCAAGCGGCACGGTCGGAGCAGTCTCGCCGAGATCATTGAGAAGATTCGGTACCTGAAAGATCTGACCGTCCACGAGTGGTCACTGGACGACATCGCCATTGCAAAGCAGCACGCCTACGCGCAACGCGTCCAGGCGCGCCGACCGGTCAAGACGCGGCAGATCAAGGAGGGCACGCAAACCATCGAACTGGTGTGCTTCCTGCGCGTGGGCTTGCCGCAACTGACTGAGGTTGCGATCCAGCAAAGCAACCGGCGCGGCCAGCAGTTGTTCCGCGAGGCCGCGCAGAAGGCGCAACTGGCCCGTGGCGAGCGCAGGCCGATCTGCGGCAACGCGTGCAAGACGCCCGCACGATCCTGCGCGGCGACACCAAGCCTTGGGAGACCCGGTGCCGGCAAGCCGATAAGCTTCTGACCGCCTTGCTCGATACTGGCGAGGGCAGTTTCGTTTCCCGTGTCCGGCAAATGCTCGCCACCGATCATGCGCGCGTGAAGACCCTTCTTGCCGGCATCGCCGATCTTGAGTTTCGCGGTCGCCCGGACGACCCCGACTTTGTTCGGTAGACGGCTTGGCGGGAACTGCAAACAGGCAAGGAGTCCGAACTGCCCACGGACTTCGCCCTTCCCAAGGTCGGCGCCGCATGGGACGAACTGGTCCGCGACCCGGACGCCAAACGTGGGCTGCACGCCTTCGCCGCCTGCACCATGCTGTCGTTGCGCAAGAGCCTGCGCCGCGGCAGTGTCTGGGTCGATCACTCGCTGAGCTTCCGCGAACGCGACCGGATGCTGATCCCGCCGAGCGAATGGGATCGTGATCGCGAACGTTATCGAGGGCTGCTCGGGTTGCCCGCGACCGCCGACGAGTTCATTGAGCCGGTACTGGCGAACCTCCAGGTCGGACTGGCGGCGGTGGCCGAAGCCAACGCGCAGGGCCGGATCGAGGTCGACGGCAACGGCCTGCTGCACCTGCCGGCGATAACGGCGCTGCCCGACGACGGCGAGCCGCGCCGCACGCGCGACCTGATCTACAAGGCGATCGGCGCCATCCAGTTCCCGGACATCCTGCTGGAGGTCGATGCCCAGACCAACTTCAGCGACGAACTGCTTGGCCACCGGGCGACGGATGCGACCGAACTGCTGGCGTCTTACGCTGCATTGCTCGTCCACGGCACCGACCTCGACGCCAAGGGCGTGGCCGCGATGATCCCGGGCATCGAGACCGCCCACGTGTCCGTGGCCATGCGCGCCATCGAAGGGCACGGGCGGTTGCGCCGGGCCAACGAACGCGTTGTACAACTCCAGGGTCGATTCCCGCTGGCCGCGCATTGGGGAAGCGGGGCCAGGGCTTCAGCCGACATGATGGCGCTGGATACCTCGCCCCACCTGTGGAGCGCCCGGGTGGACCCGCGCCGCCGCACCTATGCGGCAGGCGTCTACACCCACGTCGTGGACCGCTGGGGCATCGTGTACGACCAGCCGATCGTGCTCAACGAGCGGCAGGCCGGGGCGGCGATCGAAGGGGTGGAGCAGGTCAACCTTGGCGCCGACCGGGTGCGTCTGACGCTGCTGGCCGTGGATACCTGCGGCTACAACAACGCGGCGCTGGCCTTGGCCAAGCTGCTCGGGTTCGATCTTTGCCCGCGGCTGCGCGATCTGGGCGAGCGCAAGCTGTCTCTACCGTCGGAAGTCACGGTTCCTGAGAGCCTCGAACGGGTCGCCGTCAGGCGGTTGTCGCGCAAAGCGATCCGGGCCGGTTGGGACGATCTTCTGCGGCTCGCCGCATCGATCCGGTCGGGGCGGATCGGCGCGGACGTGGCGCTGCGGTGGCTCGGCAGTGCCGCGCGTGGCGACGTGGTCTACGAGGCCGCCGATCAGCTGGGCCGGCTGTTGCGCAGCGTCTTTCTGTGCGACTACCCCACCATCGACGGTTTCCGGCGCGAGATTCACACCCTGCTCAGCCGCGGGGAGTCAGTGCACCAGCTTCAGCGCGCGGTCTATGCCGGCAAGGTGCTGGCGGAACGCGGGCGGCGACCGGACGAGTTGCGCGCGATCTTCGGCGCGCATGCGCTGCTGACGGATGTCGTGCTCGCCTGGAACACGAGCCGGACGAACGAGGTGGTCGAGCGGTTGCGGCGTGGGGGCATGGCGATCGAAGACGACTGGTTGCGCCGGATGGGGCCGGCGCACTTCGGCCACATCAACTTTCGGGGCACATTCCGGTTCGGGATGGAGAAGTACGCGCAGGCGCCGATCAAGCCGCCGGTGACAGTGCGCGGCGCGGCGAGCGGCTGACATCAACTGCGCGAAGTCGTCAGGATGCGCGCAGTCACGATGAATCGGCATCGCCTGAGCGCTCCAAAAAATCGCGCGGACGTGCCGCTCGTGTCGTCACTCAGTGTCGCGCAGCGTGTTGCCGACAAACGCGGCGGCGTCCTGCGGCAGGATCGGGCGTTGCCGACAGCCGGCCAGCGCGGCATCGACCTGGTCGAGACTCCACGACACTTCGCGCGAAATTCGCGAGCGCGCCAAAACCGGTTTACCGTTCGACCGGAAACATGCGATCCAGCATCCACCGCATCGCCCAGCGCAGCGGCCGGGGTGGAAACAGGTACCCCATCCTGGCCATGCGCTCGCCGATGGTCCGGTACTGCTCCGCCTCTGCCAACGGGGCGATTCCCAAGCCGTCGACGTAGCGGTTGTACATGCAAAACGCCGCCGCGATCAGCACCGTGTCGTGGATCGCCTCGTCGCTCGCGCCGGCGGCGCGGGCCGCGTCCGCGTCGGCCGCCGACACGCGGCGCCCGCCGAGCCGAACCTGGTTTGCCAGCGCCAGCAGGGCCTGCATCTGCGGCGTCTGACGCGCGACGAACTCCGGCGTGGTCACGTCCTCGCGGCGGGTCGGTTGGTCGAGATGGACCGAGCAGACTGCCGCATGGGCATCGGTGCAAAACTCGCATTCGTTCAGCGCCGAGACGTAGACGGCAATCAACTCGCGCTCGCCAAGCGTCAGCGGCGACGGGCCGCGCATGATCCGTTGCGCCAGATCGAACAGCGCCTTGCCGGTGGACGGTTTGTACCAGGCCGGGGACATGATCCCGGGGTAGGCGTTGTCGATCTCGATGTACGGCATGGTCTGCTCCTTGGACAAAAAAGACGCGGCGAGCGGCGCCGGTCGCGGCCTGTGGAATCACGCTGGCGGCGCGGGCACCGCGGCGGGCGGGCGTCGCACGCGGAACCAGGCGGCGTACAGCGCGGGCAGGAACAGCAGCGTCAAGGCGGTGGCCACGATCAGTCCGCCCATGATCGCCACGGCCATCGGCCCCCAAAAGACGCTGCGCGACAGCGGGATCATCGCCAGCACGGCGGCCGCCGCGGTCAGCAGGATCGGCCGCAGCCGGCGCACGGCGGCCTCGACGATCGCGGTCCAGCGGTCCACGCCGGCCGCCTCGTCGCGCTCGATCTGGTCGACCAGGATCACCGCGTTGCGGATGATCATGCCCACCAGCGCGATCACGCCCAGTTGCGCGACGAAGCCGAACGGCCGCTGAAAAATCAGCAGCGCCGCCGCCGCCCCGATGAAGCCCAGCGGTCCGGTCAGGAACACGAGCGTGGCGCGCGACACACTCGCCAGTTGCAGCACCAGCAGCGTGAAGATCAGAAGCAGCGCGAACGGCACGTTGACGATCAGCGAGCGGCCGGCTTTTTCGGTTTCCTCGGTGGCCCCGCCCAGGTGCAACCGATAGTCGGGCGGCAGTTCGGCGCGCAATGCGCGCATCGGCTCGCCGTCCCAGATGCGGCCGGCCACCGTCGGCCCCTGAATGCCGTCGCGCACCTCGCCCTGCACGGTGATCGCGTACTCGCGGTTCTCGCGCCAGAGCACGCCCGGCTCGCCGTCGAACTCCACTTTCACGAGTTGGGCCAGCGGCACGTAGCGACCGTGGGCGGTCGGCACGTTGGTTTCGGCCAGCTTTGCCATGGTGTCGCGCCCGGCCGCCGGCGCCCGCAGCACGATGTCGATCAACTCGTCGCCTTCGCGGAACTGCCCGATCGGCGCGCCGGACAGGACCGTCTGGGTCGCGCGTGCCAGCCCCTGGGTGGAGACGCCGAGCGCGCGCGCCTTATCCTGATCCAGCGTGAGCTTCAGCGCCTTCACCTCTTCGTTCCAGTTGTCGTTGACACCGAAGGTGGCGGGATCGGCGCGGGCGATCGCCTTGACGCGGTCGGCCCAATGGCGCACCCGCGCCGGGTCCGGTCCCTCGACGCGGAACTGCACCGGATAGGCCACCGGCGGGCCGTTGGGCAGCAGCTTGACCCGCCCGCGCAGGTTGGGGAAATCCTCTTCGAACAGGCGCAGCAGCCGCGCGCGCAAGGCGTCGCGCGGCTCCAGCCCGCGGCTGGCGACAATGTACTGCGCCAGATTGCTGTGCGGAAACTGCTGATCCAGCGGCAGATAAAAGCGCGGCGTGCCGGTGCCCACGTAGCCGGCGTAATACTCGACCTCCGGTTGCCGCGCGAGCCAAGCCTCGAAGCGCCTGGCCTCGGCCTCGGTCGCGGCGTAGCTCGACCCTTCGGGCAGCCACAGATCGACCACCAGTTCCAGCCGGCTGGAGTCCGGGAAGAACTGCTGCTCGATAAAGCGGAAGCCCAGCCCCCCCAGCAGCAGCGCGGCGAGTGTTGCCGCGATCACCGTCTTGCGCCATTCGACGCACCCGTCCACCAGCGCGCGGAAGCGCCGGTAAAACGGCGTATCGAAGAGTTCGTGTCGGCTGTCCGCACCCAGGCGCGGCCGGACCCGCAGCAGCCACATCGACAGCTGCGGCACGAACAGCACCGCCACGAACCAGGAGATGACCAGCGCGATCGCGGTCACCGCGAAGATCGAGAAGGTGTATTCGCCGCCGAGCGACCGGGCAAGTGCGATCGGCAAAAATCCCGCCACTGTGATCAGGGTGCCGGTCAGCATCGGCATCGCGGTCAGCTCGTACATCGCGGTGGCGGCGGCGCGGCGGTCCTGCCCTTCCTCCATCTTGCGCACCACCATCTCGACCGCGATGATCGCGTCGTCCACCAGCAGGCCCAGCGCAATGATCAAGGCGCCCAGCGAGATTTTGTGCAGGTCGATGCCGGTGAGAAACATCGTCAGGAAGGTCAGCGCCAGCACCAGCGGGATGGTGAGCGCCACCACCAGCCCCGGCCGCCAGTCCACCCGCAGCGGTCGAGTGTGCAGCCCCAGGCTCAGGAAGGACACGCCCAGCACCACCGCCACCGCCTCGACCAGCACCTTGAGGAACTCATTGACGCTGGTCGCCACCGCGCGCGGCTGGTCGGCTACCTTGAAAAGTTCGATCCCCACCGGCAGCTGCGAGCGCAGCCGCCGCTCGGCCGCCGCCAGGTCCTTGCCGAGCGTGATGATGTCGCCGCCTTTGGCCATCGTCACACCCAGGCCGATCACCTCGCGCCCCGCTTCGCCCCCGAGCGCCGCCCGCATCTTGTCGCGCGGCGGATCGGTGTAACCGCGGGTCACGGTCGCCACGTCGTCCAGCCTGTAGGTCGTGCCGCCAGCGCCGATCGGCAGCGCGCGCACATCGTCGACACCGCGCAGCGCGCCGCTCGGCCGGATTTGCACGTTATCGCTCGGCGTGACCAGCACGCCGGCCGCCTCCACCGCGTTCTGCGCACCGATCTGCTCGGCCAGCTCGGGTACGGTCAGCCCCAACTGCGCCAGCCGGGCGTGATGGATCTCGATGTAGAGCTTCTCGTCCTGCGCACCGAAGAGATCCACCTTCGCCACGTTCGGCAAGCGCAGCAGTTGCTGGCGCGCCCAGTCCACGTAGTCCTTCAGCTCGCGATAGGTAAAGCCTTCGGCCGAGAACGCGAAAATCACGCCGTAGACGTCGCCGAATTCATCGTTGAAAAACGGCCCCTGTACGCCGGGCGGCAGGCTCGCGCGTACGTCGCTCACCTTCTTGCGCACCTGGTACCAGACCTGCGGCAGATCCTTGGGCGGGAAGGTGTAGTGCAGCTGGACCAGGATCAGCGACTCGCCCGGCTTGCTGTACGAGCGGAGTTTTTCCAGATAGGGCGTCTCCTGCAGCTTGCGTTCGAGCTTGTCGGTCACCTGCTCGGCCATCTGCTGCGCAGTCGCGCCGGGCCAGAACGTACGGACCACCATCACCCGGAAGGTGAACGGCGGATCCTCGTCCTGGCCCAGTGCATAGAACGCACCGATGCCAGCGATCAGCAAGATCGCCATCAGGTAGCGGATCAGCGGGCCGTGGTCGAGCGCCCAGGCCGACAGATTGAACCTAGATTCCGCAGTTGACCGCTTATCGCGCACGACAAGTCTCACGTTTTCAGCCAGTTGTGGTGCACAGGGGCTTCACCACCCATCGGGTGGCAGCGCTACGCACGGCATAGTGCGCGCGGCGGGCCGCTTGGCGGCGTTGCTCGTCTCCGGATCGGAGTCCGGGGCAGGCTGCGCAGGGGGCCTGCCCTGCGTCCTCCTCGCGCTTTGCCAGACAGCCCGCCGCACACACTCTGCCGCGCGTTCAACTGCGGAATCTGGGTTGAACCGCCCCGTCGGCGGCCTCCGCGACGCGCTCACGGCCGGCCCGCCACCGTGGCGGCAGTGGCCGCGGCCGTCGCCAGCGGCCTGACCTCCTGCCCGTCTTGCAGCAGATGCACGCCGGCCGTGACCAATGTATCGCCGGCGTGCACGCCGCCGTCGGCAATGGCCAGTTCATTGCCGTCGAGCGCGAGCACCCGCACCGGCACCCGCTGCACCGTCAGCGCGCTGGGATTGAGCTTCCACACGTAGGTCGCGCCGCCTTCGCGCAGTAGCGCCTGCAGCGGCAGCCGCAAGGCGCTGCCACGGGCCGGCGCGTCGAACTTCACGGTCGCGCTCATGCCGAAGGCCACTTCCGGCGGCACCTGCGCCAGCGCGATGCGCGCGGCAAAAGTGCGGGTGGCGGCGTCGGCCACCGGCGCGATTTCGCGGATGTGGCCGCGCAGTTCGGGGCCGCCCGCCCACAGCGTCACGCGCACGGCGGGCGCCCGACGCAGCTCGGCCAGCCGGCTCTCGGGAATCGCGACCGCCACTTCCTTGTCCAGGGCGGGCGCCAGCCGCATGATCGATTGCCCGGCGGCGACCACCTGCCCGGCTTCGGCATCGACCGCCGTAACCACCCCCGCATTCGGTGCCTTCAGCACCGCATAGCCGGCTTGGTTCCCGTTGACCTCGGCCTGCGCCGCCGCCTGGTTGTAGCGCGCCTCGGCCGCGTCCAGCGCGCTCTTGCGCCGCTCCAGCTCGGCCGTGCTGATGAAACCCTGGGCCCGCAAGTCCTCGAAGCGCTTGTAGTCGGCGCGCTGCTGGTCGCGGTCGGTCCGCGCGGCAACCAGTGCCTCGCCGGCCGCCGCGGCAGCCAGCCGGTAGTCGCGCCCATCCAGCGTGGCGAGCACGTCGCCGGCCTTGACGCTGTGCCCGACCTCGACGCGCCGCTCGACGATGCGGCCGCCGACCTGGAAGCCGATCTGACTCTCGAGGCGCGGGCGGATTTCGCCCGGCAGTTCCGCGGCGGACGTCACGGCCGCCGACGCCAGCGTCATCACCCGCACCGGGCGTGCGTCGCTCACGGCAGGCGGCTGCTGCGAGCAGGCCGCCAGCAGCGCGAGCGCTGCGGTCGCCGCGACCCAGGGCGGAGGCCTGTGGCGCGCCGCGGCCGCCGATTGATCGATTCCGAGCACAGACGTTCTCCTTCGCTGCCGATCACTGTGCCGCGAGCGCGACAGCCGCCGGCGCCGCACCCGTTAAAAGAATCAGGTTCAGCCCGGCCGCGGCGGCGCAGGCGATCAAACTTTTTGTTTTTGAGCGACGCACTGGACCCCGATGGACGACTTCGCCTATCTGCCCGCGACCGAACTGGCCGCGCGGCTGCGCCGGCGCGAAATCTCGCCGGTCGAATTGACGACGCGGATGCTGGAACGCATTGCCGCGCGCAACCCGAGCCTGCACGCCTTCGTGCATCTGGCGGCCGACGAGGCCTTGGCCGCGGCCCGCCGAGCCGAGCAGGCGCTGCTGTCCGGCGCCGAACTCGGCCCGCTGCATGGCGTGCCGGTGGCGATCAAGGATCTGTTCGATTTCAAGCCCGGCTGGCCGGCCACCCTCGGCGGCATCCGCGCGCTGGCCGACTTTCGCCCGCCGATCCATTGCGCGTTCGCCGAGCGGATAGAAGCCGCCGGTGCGATCGTCCTGGGCAAGACC
>JAJTHJ010000185.1 GCA_021298875.1 Burkholderiales bacterium
CGAGTGTGGACAGGCAGGGCGTGTAGATCAGCGTAAACAGCATGAAGCTCATCGCCTGCAGCCAGGTCAGCCGTTCGGCCAGCACGCGGCCCAGTTCGTCCTGACCGGCGCCGTAGATGACGGCCGTGCCGCCCAGCACGACTTCCTTGGCGACGAAGCCCATCAGCAGCGCCACCGACATCATCTCGTCGATGCCGATCGGGCGAAACACCGGCGCCGTCCAGGACGCCAGCCGCCCGGCCAGCGTCTCCGGCCCGGCCGGCTCGGTGCCGAAAGGCAGGTGCGTGAGCAACCAGATCAGGATCACGCCGACCAGGATCACGACGCCCGCGCTTTCGATGAAGTGGCGCGTGGACTGCCAACCTTCGGCGAGCAGCGTGCGCAAGGTAGGCACGCGGTAGGGCGGAAACTCGAGCACGAACGGCTCTTTGCTGACAAACCGCCCGCGCCAGAGCGCCGCGGTGCCGAAGGCGACCGCGAAGCTCGTCAGGTGCAGCGCGAACATCACCAGCGGCGCCACGCGCGGCGTGAAGAACGCGGCGGCCAGAAACTCCATCACCTGCAAGCGCGCCGAGCACAGCGAAAACGGAATGGTCAGCATCGACAGCAGCCGCCGCGGGCGCGAGCGCACGATGCGCGTGCCCATGATCGCCGGCACGTTGCAGCCCAGGCCCATCAACTGCATCACGAAGAGGCGCCCGTCCAGCCCGAGCCGCGCCATCCAGCGGTCCATCAGAAACGCCACGCGCACCAGATAGCCGCTGTCTTCGACCACCGCCATCGCGACGAAGAAGACGAAGATGATCGGCACGAAGGTAACCACCGTACCCACGCCGTCGATCACGCCTTCGAGCACGAAGCTTTGCAGCGCCGGCGCGGCGCCGGCGAGCGCCGGTTCGACGAGGCTTTTCTTGGTCAGCTCGATCGGCGCGCTCATGCCGTCTTGCAGCGGCGTGCCGATGCCGAACACCACTTGGAGCAGCAGGAACACCAGCACGAGGAAGAGCAGCACGCCACCCACCGGATGCAGCAGCACGCGGTCGAGCTTGTCCGAGATGCGCGCCGGCAGCGTGTGCGGCACGGTCACCGCGGCGCGGGCGAGACTCTCGGCCTGCGCTTCGAGCGCGGCGTCGGCGCGCAGCACTGCGTCGTTGGCGGCGGCCTCGGGCGCGGTCTGAAGCAGCTTTTGCAGCGCGGCTTTCAGTTGCGGGATACCGCTGCCGTGCTTGCCGCCGACCATAAGCACCGGCGCGCCGAGCGCGGCGGCGAGTTGTTCGGCATCGACGCGGATGCCCAGGCGCGTCGTCTCGTCGGCCATGTTCAGCGCGACCAGCAGCGGGCGCTTCAGCTCGCGCAGTTGCAGCGCGAGTGGCAGTTGGCGTTCCAGTTGCATGGCATCCAGCACCACCAGTAGCGCCGAGAGCGGCTCGTTTTCGAGGTAGTGGCGCACCACGCGCTCGTCTTCGCCCATGCCGTGCAGCGAGTACAGGCCGGGCAGATCGACGAGTTCGACCGTGCGGCCGCCGAGGATCGTGCGCGCCGTCAGCGCGTCCACCGTCATCCCCGGCCAGTTGGCGACCTTGGCCTGCACGCCGGTCAGCCGGTTGAACACGGTGGACTTGCCGGTGTTGGGCATGCCGACCACCGCGACGCGGCGGCGCGTGGGCGCGGCGGTGCGCGGCGCGGCACCGATCACGCCGCTGTGGATGCCGGCGCTGCTGGCCACCGCCTCGTGCGGTTGCCGGCGGTTGCCGAAGAGAAAGCCGGGCAGATTCATGCGGCGGCCACTTCGATGCGCGGCGAAGTCGAGCGCGAGCGTCTGCACCGTCGCTGCGGTGCCGATGGCGAGGTTGGTCAAGGCCTGGATGCTCATTTGCGCAAACGATAACGATTCTCGTTTGCCGATAGTGTGCCGGCAGTCGCTCGCTCATGCGATAGATCAAGCCTGCGCGAGAAAGCCGCTCTGCCGCACGCCCAGTGGCGTAACTATTCGTTACGCGCCGCGCCCGTTGCGGCGTATTCTTAGCGGAGGACGAGAGAATGAAACGCGTGAACGGCCGCGTTGCCGGCCTTGGCAGCAGTGGCGTGGCTGGCGGGCTGTTCGTCCGGCGGCCAGCAGCAGGCACAGTTCGTCGGCTCGGAAAAGTGCGCCGACGTTCACAAGGACGAATACAAGTCCTGGCAAGGCACCTGGCACGCCAAGATGGTGCGCCCGGCGAACCAGTTCATGCTGAAAGACGCGTCGGATAACTGGGCGAAGGACGCCAAAGTCAACGCTGGCCCGACCAAGGCGAACATTTCCGGCGCCGCGGTCAAGAAAGAAGATGTGGTGATGGTGGTGGGCGCGCGCTGGAAGCAGCGCTACCTCGTGAAGAACCTGGCCAACGGCGGCCATCAGTTCCTCGACAAGCCGTGGAACACGGTGCACAAGCAGTGGGAGCCCTACGGCCAGGCCAACACCTGGGAAGGCCAGTGCGCCACCTGCCACGTCACCGGCTACAAGGTGGTGGAGGTCGATGAGGCCAGCCGCGCGGTGAAGAAGTGGGACTACGCCGAGAAAAACGTCGGCTGCCAGTCCTGCCACGGCCCCGGCAGCAAGCACGTGGCGAGCCAGGAGGCGCGCGACATCTTCAACCCGAAGAATGCGTCGCTCACCGAATCGTCCAAGGTCTGCGGCTACTGCCACATTCGCGTGGAGAACACCAACTTCAAGACGCCAGAAGGCAAGCCGTCCGAGCAATTGCCGCATCCGGTGTTGGGCCAGTCCTACCGCGCCGGGCTGGACGACTGGACGCAGTGGTACCCGGACAAGGTGTTGCTGGTGGGTATCCAGCCCGAAGAGCCGGTGAGCAAGAACTACCCGGGCACGGACCTGAACAACGCCTTCTGGCTGGACGAGCAGTTTGCCAAGACCGGCATTGCCGACGCGCGCAAGCATCACGAGCAGTACCAGGAGCATGTGCAAAGCAAGCACCATGGCGACAAGGGTGCCGCCTGC
>JAJTHJ010000148.1 GCA_021298875.1 Burkholderiales bacterium
ACGATGCGCACCGCCTTGACCACGAAGACGATCGCCACCGCCAGCAGCGCCAGTGCGACCACCGTGGTGGCGTCGATCGAGTATCCATAAGGCATTGAGGTTCTCCGTTACGCCGCGGACGGCGTCAGCGATTGCGGGGGACCACCACCAGCCGGTTGGCATGGATCGCCTGGATCGTGTACTCGCCGGCGCGCGCCGGCTCGCCGCGTGCCAGTTCGACCTCCCACAAGGCGCCACGATACTGCGCCCGCGCGGTGCCGCCGGGGCTCCACTCGTCCACGTGCACGGTCTGGCCGACGTCCATGTGCTGCACCGGGTCGTGGGCAGCGCCGCGCGCACCGCGCAGCGCGCGCACGCGTCGCAGCCAGATGGAGCCGGCAAAGCCGATCGCCGCCGCGAGCACCAGTTGCAGCGCCAGCGGGCCGCCGGCCAGGGCGACCAAGCCGCCGGCGGCAAAGGCCATCGCCAGCATCAGCAAGTAGAAGGTGCCGGTGGCGAGCTCGGCCACCAGCAGCGCGAGGCCGAGCACGAACCAGAGGGTGGCGGCGGTCATCGGGGCTTTCCTGTCGAAGTCAACGGTACAACCAATCGCGGGTCGGTGGCAGCGCAGTCGGGCCGGACTTGGTTTGCTTGCTGGCAAGGATCTGGTAGACGTTCATCCAGCCTTGGGCAAACCCATAAGCGCAACCGGCCAGGTAGGCGCGCCAGATGCGTAGCGTACGCGCCGGCACGGTGGCCGCCGCCTCGTCTAGGCGGGCGTGCAGCCGCCGCGACCAATGCGCCAGCGTGCGGGCATAGTGCGGGCGCAGGCTTTCGACGTCGTAGACCTCGAAGTGCTGCGCCGCCATCTCGCGCACCGCCAGATGCAGGTGCGGCAGTTCGCCGCCCGGGAAAACGTACTTGTCGACGAAGTCGCCGGCGCCAGAGCCGACCGGGCGGTTGTCGACGTCGGTGGCGGTGATGCCGTGATTGAGAAACAGCCCGCGCTCGCGCAGCACGCGCGCGACGGTGCCGAAGTACAGGGAAAGGTTGCGCAGCCCGACGTGTTCGAACATGCCGATGCTCGCCACCTTGTCGAAGCTGGCTTCGCCAAAGTGCTCGACCAGCTCGCGGTAGTCCAGTTGCAGGATCTCGACCCGGTCGGCCAGGTCGGCCGCAGCCACGCGCTCGCGCGCCAGTTCGGCCTGCCGGGTCGACAACGTGATGCCAACCGCCGACACGCCGTAACGCTGCGCCGCGTGCAGCACGAGCGCGCCCCAGCCGCAGCCGATGTCCAGCAGCCGCTCGCCCGGCGCCAGGCGCAGCTTGCGGCAAATGTGCTCGAGCTTGTCGATCTGCGCCTGGTCGAGCGTTTCTTCGCCCGTCTTGAAGTAGGCGCAGGAGTAGACCATCCGTTCGTCCAGCCACAACCGGTAAAAGTCGTTGCCGACGTCGTAGTGGTACTGCACGTCGCGGCGGTCCTGTTGCACAGGATGGCGACCCAGCAGCAGCGCGAGCCGCGCGCCGGCGGGAGCGCCGCCCGCCGATGCCAGCCGGTCGGCCACCGCGAGGGCTTCCATCATGTCGCCGTCGAGGTCGATTCGGCCTTCGACATAGGCCTCGCCCAGCGCGTCCAGCGAGGGCTGCGCCAGGGTGGCCAACGCCGCGTCGTCGCGGACCTTGAACACGACTTTCGGATTGGCGCCAAAGTCGATTCGAGTGCCGCCGGGCAGCACCACGGCCAAGGGTGCGCCACCGCAGTCGCGCACGCGCTGCGCCAGCTTGTCCAACCCACTGCCTACCGCCCGCGCCGCCGCTTTGCGCGTGGCGCGTCCAAGGATGCTCTCGCCCAACATGATCGAAGCCTCCTTCCCTGAGATGAGCAATTCTTGCGCAGCGGCGCCGCGACGCCAAGGCGCAGCCACTACCGGGTGGACGGGGCAGACAGGCGCCGCTGGCGCTCGAAGAGGCAGACCGCCGCCGCGGCGGCGACGTTGAGAGATTCCACCGCGGCGGCCAGCGGAATCCGCACCCGCAGCGCACAGCGAGCGAGCGCCGGCGCCGACAGCCCCTGCCCTTCGCTGCCGAACATCCAGCCCAGCGGCCCGGCAGGCAGTGCCGTTTCCCACAGCGGCGGCGCATCGCGCACGACGGTGCCGATCCAGGGTCCGGCCAGCCGCGTGGGGAGCGAATCGAGCGCCACATCCTCGTCCAGTTGCAGGCGGAAGTGCGCGCCCTGCCCTGCCCGCAGCACGCGCGGCGACCACAGGGCCGCCGTGCCCGGCCCGGCGTAGACCTGCCGCACGCCGGCAGCGGCGGCCAGCCGCAGCAGTGTGCCGGCGTTGCCGGGGTCTTGTACGCCTTCGAGGTAAATCGCATCGCCCGCTGCCGGCGGGGCGGCCACTGTGGGCAGACGCAGCACGAGGGCGAGGCCCACGCCGCGCTCGACCAGACCCAGGCGGTCGAACAACTCGGCGGACAGTTCGTATACCGGCGCGGGCGTCGTCTGTGCCACAAGCGCCGCCACCTCCGAGGCACGCTCGCCCCGGCGCAGCAGCACGGCCTCGACCGCTGCGTTTGCCGCCAGCGCCGCCGCCGCCAGGTGCAGGCCTTCGGCGAGCGTTGCGCCCTCAGCGCGCACCGCGCGCGGCACGGTGGCGAGGCGCAGCCAGCGCCGATACGCCGGATTGGCGGCTGAGGTGATGAGCTTCATTGGCCACCCATCGCCAGCAGCGCGCGCACCGGGGCGAAGCTCGCGCGGTGCACCGCGCACGGCCCCAGTTCGCGCAGGCAGCGCAAGTGCTCCGCAGTTGGATAGCCGGCGTGACGGGCAAAGCCGTAGCCGGGGTGGTCGGCGTCGAGCGCGGCCATCAGCGCGTCGCGGTGGCACTTGGCGATGATCGAAGCGGCGGATATCGCCGGCTCGCTGGCGTCGCCACCGACGATGGCGCGCGCCGGGATCGGCAGCCTGGGCAACCGGTTGCCGTCGATGAGCGCAAACTCGGCCGCCGGCGACAGCACTGCCACGGCGCGGGCCATCGCCAGCAGGCTGGCGTGCAGGATGTTCAGTTGGTGGATCTCTTCGACACTGGCACTGGCCACCGCCCAGGCGAGCGCGTGCGCGCGAATCTCGGCGTCGAGCCGCGCGCGTTGCCGCGCCGACAGTTGCTTGGAGTCGCGCAGGCCGGCAATCGAGCGCGCCGGGTCGAGGATCACCGCCGCCGCCACCACCGGGCCGGCCAGCGGGCCGCGCCCTACCTCGTCCACACCACAGATGCGCGCTGGGGTCATGTGCCGGCGGCCTCCGCCACCGCATCGGCCACCAGCGCCGGCGTGTCGCGGCGCAGCGCCAGATGATGCTCGGTGAACTCGGCGCGCAGACTTTCCGCCCCCTGCGGACGTTCCAGGTAGCGCAGCACGGCGCGCGCCAATGCCGGCGCGGTCACCGCTTCCTGCACGAACTCGGGCACGGCGTAGCGACCGCACAGCACATTGGGCAGGCCGAGGTACGGGATCAGCGCCTTGCGCCGCGTCAGCCACTCGGTCAGGCGCGGGACGCGATAGGCGATGGCCATCGGCCGCTTGTACAGCAGCGCTTCCAGCGTGGCCGTGCCGCCCGCGACCAGCACCGCGTCGGCGGCCTCCAGCGCATCGTGCGAGCGGCCCAGCGTCAGCAGCACGCGGCCGCGGTCGAGGCCGGCGGCGTCGAGCAGCGCCGACAAGCGCGCGCGCAGCGTCTCGTCGGCCGCCGGCAGGGCGATCTGCAGGCGGGCATCGGCGCGCAGCATCTCGCCCATCGCCCCGACGAACGGCGGGCCGAGCGCTTCGATTTCGGCCGGCCGGCTGCCCGGCAACACCGCGACGGTCGGTGCCTGTGCGGCCAGACCCAGGCGCTGGCGGGCGGCGACCGCGTCCGGCACCAGCGGAATGCTGCTCGCCAGCGGGTGACCGACATAGCGGTGCGCCACGCCCGCCGCCGCGAAGATCGGCGCTTCGAACGGAAACAGCAACAACACGCAATCGACGGCTTTGCCAATGGTGCGCAGCCGCTCGGGGCGCCAGGCCCACACCGCCGGCGCGACGTACTGCACGGTGCCGACGCCGCGCGCGCGCAGACGTGCGGCAACCCCGAGATTGAAGTCCGGCGCATCGACGCCGACAAAGACGCGCGCCGGCCAGCGCGCCGCGCGCTCGATGAAGTCGGCGCGCAGCCGCAACAGGCGCGGCAGATGGCGCAGCACCTCGGCGTAGCCGCGCACGGAGAGTTCGCGCACATGCCACCAGGCGTCGAAACCGGATTCGATCATCCGGTCGCCGCCGATCCCGGCGCAGTGCGCGGCGGGCAAGCGTTGCCGCAGCTGCGGCAACACCAGGCCGGCGAGCAGGTCGCCCGAGGCTTCGCCCGCCGCGAACGCGATCTGCACGGCGGCAATCGTCAGCGCATGATGCCGCGCGTCGAGCCGGCCACGAACTGCGCCAGCAGCAGCAGTCGCTGCCGCTGCGCGTCGGTCTGCGCTTCGTCGCGGGCCAGCGCTTCGATGGCCGCCACCGCCTCGGCCGCACCCAGGTTATCGCGGTACAGCAGCCTGAAGGCGCGCCGCAGCAGCATGATGGAGTCGGCATCGAAGCCACGCCGCTTCAACCCTTCGACGTTGATGCCGCGCGGCTGCGCCGGGTAGCCTTGGCACATCGTGTAGGGCGGCAGGTCCTGCACCATCATCGAGCCGCCGCCGACGAAGGCGTGCGCGCCGATGCGGACGAACTGATGCACCGCGCACATGCCGCCGAGGATCGCCCAGTCGCTGACCTCGACGTGGCCGCCGAGCGTGGCGGTGTTGGCGAGCACGCAGTCGTCGCCGACGATGCAGTCGTGCGCGACGTGGACGTAAGCCATCACCCAGTTGCGCGAGCCGACGCGCGTGGTGCCGCCGCCCTGCACGGTGCCGGTGGAAAAGGTGCAGAACTCGCGGATCGTGTTGTCGTCGCCGATGACGAGCGCGGTGTCCTCGCCGGCGTATTTCTTGTCTTGCGGCGGGCCGCCGAGCACCGCGTGTGCATGCACGACGTTGTTGCGTCCGAGGGTGGTGCGCCCGTCGATCACCACGTGGCTGCCGATCCGGCTGCCGGCACCGATCATCACCCGCGGCCCGATCACCGCCAGCGGACCGATCTCTACGTCGTCGTCCAGCCGGGCGCCGTCGGCGACCTGCGCCGAAGGATGGATGCGCGCCATCAGCCGGCTCCGCCGGCCGTGGGCATCCGGCGCATCGCGCACATCAGCTCCGCTTCGCACACCACCTGCCCGTCCACCAGGGCGCGGCAAGCGTACTTGCCGATGGCGGCTTTGGCGCGGAGGAAGTCCGCCTCCAGACGCAACTGGTCGCCCGGCGCCACCGGCCGCTTGAAGCGCGCGCTGTCGATGCCGGCAAAGTAGAAAAGCGTCTGCTGTGCTTCCGCCGCACTGAGCGTGGCAAAGCCGAGGATCGCCGCCGCCTGGGCCATCGCTTCGACGATCAGCACCCCGGGCATCACCGGGAACGCTCCGCTGTACACACCCGGCGTCGCGATCGAGGCGCCGATGATCGCGGCTCCGCCGATCACCACGTCGTCGCAGATCGTCACGTGCCCGTTGATTCCCGCGGCCCCGCCCAGCTGACAGCGCTTGCCGATCGTGGCGCTGCCGGCGATGCCGACACAGCCGGCAATCGCCGTGTGCGCGCCGATCCTGCAGTTGTGGCCGATCTGCACCTGGTTGTCGATCTTCACGCCGTCTTCGACGATCGTGTCGCCCATCGCACCGCGGTCGATCGTGGTGTTGGCGCCGATCTCTACGTCGTCGCCGATCAACACCCGGCCGGTTTGAGGGATCTTGATCCAGCGACCGTCCAGCGGGGCGAAGCCGAAACCGTCGGCTCCGATCACGGCGCCGCTGTGGACGATCCCGCGCTCACCGATGGAGCAGTCGGCGGCCAGCACCACACGCGGATGCAGACGCGTGCCAGCACCGACCCGCGCGCCCATCCCGACGATGCAGCCGGCGCCGATCCAGGCGCCGGCCTCGATCCGCGCGCCGGCGCCGACGGCAACGAAATCTTCAATGCACGCGCCGGCATCGATCGTTGCCGAGGGATCGATGCGCGCCGACGCCGCCACCGAAGCGTCGGGTGCCGTCGCGGGCGCCAGTTCCTGCGCGGCGAACGCAAACCAGGCGTACGGCTGGTCGCAGAAGATTCGGCTGAACGTAGCGCTCGCGCTGGCGAGGGTGGCTGCATCGCGCTCGCGCAGCACAACGGCCGAGGCGCCCGTCGACGCCAGCTGTTTGGCGTAGCGTGGATTGGCGAGGAACGAGAGGTCACCGGCGCCCGCACTATCCAACGGGGCAGCGCGGAAGATCGGAACGTCGTCCGCCCCAAGCACCCGGGCTCGCAAGCGCTGCGCGCTGCGTCGCTGCACGGCCGCGACCAAGCCCCCCAGCGTCGGCGCGGGCGGCATCGCGCTACTTGCCGTTGTTCAGTGCGCGCAGGACTTTTTCCGTGATGTCGACCCGCGGGCTGAAATAGACCGCGTCTTGCACGATCAGGTCGTACTTCTCCTGCTCGGCCAGTTGCTTGACCAGGCGCTGCGTACGCTCGAGCAGGCCTTGCAACTCTTCGCGCTGGCGCTGGTTGAGATCTTCGCGAAACTCGCGCTGGCGGCGTTGCAGGTCGCGGTCCATTTCGGTCAACTCACGCTGGCGGCGCGCGCGGTCGGTCTCTGGCAGTACAGGTGCGTCCTTCTCGAAACGCTCGGCCGCGGCCTTGAGTTTCGCGCCCGCGTCCTGCAACTCGCGGTCGCGCTTGGCGAACTCCTGCTCGAGCTTCTGCGACGCGGCGCGAGCCGGTGCGGAATCGCGCAGGATGCGCTCGGAGTTCACGTAACCGATCTTCAGTTCCTGCGCCGAGGCGGCGACCGCAGCGACAGCGATCAGCGCCCCGCCTACTAGCGTCATGGCCATCCGCAATGCTTGCGCCATCGGTGAATTCTCCGTACGAAACGAATACAGGATTTTGCCACAGCGCGCCGGCCCAGCCGGCACGCGCTCAGAAGCCAGTGCCGATCTGGAACTGGAAGTTTTGCGTCTGGTCGCCGGGTTTGGCGTTCATCGGGCGCGCGTACGCGAGTCGTAGCGGCCCAACCGGCGACAACCAGGCAACGCCCACGCCCACCGAGTAGCGCAGATCGCTGAACGAGGGGTTCTGGTCCGGGCCCCACACCCAGCCGGTGTCGCTGAACACGAAGCCGCGGAATGTGCGGTCCGCGCCCGGCAGCGGCATCAACAGTTCGGCGGTGGCATTGAAGCGCTGGTTGCCGCCGAGCGGCGTGCCCAGGGCATCGCGCGGCCCGAGGCTTTGTGACTCCCAGCCCCGCACGCTGCCGATGCCGCCGGCATAAAAATTCTTGAAGACCGGATAGGGGTCGCCGTTGTAGCCATTGCCATAGCCGATGTAGCCGTACAAGCCGGCCGACAGCCAGCTGGCAATGGGAATGTATTGCTGCGCCTGCAGAACGGCCCGGTAGTACTGAACGTCGAGGCCCGGCAGGCCAATCTCACCATTGGCCGACACCAACCGTCCGCGCGTGGGCACCAGGAGATTGTCGCGGGAATCGCGCGCCCAACCGATGGTGCCGAGCAGCGTGTTGGGCTGGGTGCCGAACTGGTTGACGTAGTTGGTGTAGGTCGGCGGGCTGCAGGCGAGCGCCGGATTGAGCGGATCGCAGGGGACGATGCCGATCTTCGTGGCCTCCACGCCCAGCCCGAAGAAAACGGTGTCGAACTCGGTAAACGGCACGCCGAAACGCATCGACGCGCCCAGCGACTCGAAGTCCACCGTACCGAGGTTGAGTTGCGCCAGGTTCGACTTGCGCCAATAAACGTCCGTGGTGCGGCTGATGCCGTCCAAGGTGGCATACGGGTCCGTATGGGTGAGCGCGACGATCGTGTTGGCGCGGCTCGTGTTGATTTCGAACGAGACGGTCTCACCTGAGCCAAAGGCATTGGTCTGTGCGAACTTGCCGGTGAGGACGACCCCATCGGTCGTGGAGTAGCCCAAGCCGGCGGAGATCGTGCCCGTCGAGCGCTCCTTGACATTGATGTTGACATCGACCTGGTCATTGGTGCCGGGCACGGGCGGCGTCTCCAACTCGACCTTCTCGAAGTAGCCCAGACGGTCGATCCGGTCGCGCGACAGGCGTACTTTGTCCGAGTCCAGCCAGGTCGCCTCGTACTGGCGCACCTCGCGGCGAATCACATCGTCGCGGGTGCGGCTGTTGCCGGTGACGTTGACGCGGCGCACGTAAACACGCCGCCCGGGATCGACGAGGATCGTCAAGTCGACGATGCGCTTTTCGCGGTCGGCCTCGGGCACGGGATTGGCGGTGGCGAAGGCGTAGCCCAGCGTGCTGAAACGGTCGGTGATGCGCTTGCCGACGACGTTGATCTCCTCCGCGTTGTAAACGCTGCCCGGCTTGATGTCGACCAGCGGATCGAGTTCGGCATCGAGACCGAGCAGTTCGCCCGCCAGCTTGACCGAAGCGATCGTGTAGCGCTCGCCCTCGTTGAGGTTGATCGTGATGCTGACGTCTTCCTTGCTGGGCGAGATCGTGACCTGCGTCGACTCGATGTTGAAGTCGAGATAACCGCGATTCAGATAGTACGAACGTATCTTTTCCAGATCGGCCTGCAGCTTCTGCCGCGAGTACTGATCGCGCTTGTTGTACCAGGTGAGCCAGCCGGGCGTGGTGAGCTCCATCTGGCCGCGCAGGGTGCTTTCGGAGAACACCTTGTTGCCGGTGAAGGCGATGCGCTGGATGCGCGCCGCCTCGCCCTCGTCGACGGCGATGACGACGTTGACGCGGTTGCGTTCGATCGGCGTCACCGTGGTTTTGACGGTCACTGCGTAGTAGCCGCGGCTCAAGTACTGGCGCTTGAGTTCCTGTTCGGCGCGCTCCAGCAGCGCCCGGTCGAGGATGCGTCCCTCGGCCAGCCCGACCTCGCGCAGCGACTTGGTCACCGCGTCGACCTCGAACTCCTTTACCCCGGAGAGTTCGAGCGCGGCGATCGCCGGGCGCTCCTCGACGACGACCACCAGCACGTCGCCGTCGATCTCCAGCCGCACGTCCTTGAACAAGCCGGTGGCATACAGGGCGCGGATGGCGGCCACGCCCCTTTCGGCGTCGTAGCGGTCGCCGACGCGGACCGGCAGGTAGCTGAAGACGGTGCCGGCTTCCGTGCGCGAGATGCCCTCGACGCGGATGTCCTTGATCGTGAACTCCTGCGCCGCGGCGGACAGCGACCAGGCGGCGATTACCGCCAGCGCGGCCGCCCGCATGCGGCGACCGACGCGACGGCCGGCCAGAGGAGAAAACGGTGGGGCGGGCACGTTAGGACAGCAGCCGGGAGAAGTCGTTGAACAGCGCCAGCGCGGTGAGCATCACCAGCACGGCGGCGCCGGCGCGTTGACCGATATCCATCCAGCGATCGGACACCGGACTGCCCTTGGCGATTTCGATCAAATAGTACAGCAAGTGCCCC
>JAJTHJ010000094.1 GCA_021298875.1 Burkholderiales bacterium
ACCGCGATGCTCGGCTTGCCGGTGCTGGTGCTGGTGTGGCTGGCAGCGCGGATAACTTTGCGTCCCGCACCGCCGCCAGATTGAGTTCGCATCGGGTCTGCACTTGGCGGTGGAGGGCGGCGTCGCCGCCCTCCGACCCGAGCGCGTCTTGCTGAAGCCTTACTGCACCTTGAAACTCTTGGTCGATACGACCTTGCCGTCGAGCAGGACTTCGACCTGATGGTCGCCCACCGGCCAGCCGTCCGGCTTGGTGATGTGGAACTCCGTGGTCGCCGGCCCGGTCGGCGTGATGGTGGCGCTGTCTTCCTTCACCGTGACCGTCTTGCCGTCCTTGGTAAAGGTCCACTTGGCCGCCAGCGTTGCGGTGCCGGCGCCGGTTGTGTCGATCGAGGCATGAATCGTGTCGCCCTTGGCAAAGACTTCGGTGGCGGCGGTGACCTTCTTCTCCGCGCCGACCGCTTTGCCCAGCGTCACCGCCGAGAGGACGACGCCTGCGGGGGCGGGCGCCGGAGCCGGCGCCGGGGCGGGCGCCGGAGCAGGTGCGGGCGGCGGTGGCGGCTCCTTCTTGCCGCAGGCAGCCAGCGCAATCACGGAAGCGGCCGCCAGCGCGGCCAAACGAAGCATCGAGGTCATGGGTGGGTCTCCACAGGTTGAGGTCGTAACTGGCGGCGCGCGTGCGGGCCGCTTCTAGGTCAGTGCCGGAATCTTCAGCTTCTGACCGGGATAGATCTTGTTCGGGTCTTTGAGCACATCCTTGTTGGCCTCGAAGATCTGCGGCCACTTGTTGGCGTTGCCGTACCCGCGCTTGGCGATCTTGGACAGGCTGTCGCCCGGCTTGACCTCGTAGATCTTGGTCGCGGTCGAACTGGACCCGCTCTCGACGTTGGAAAAATCCGGCATATCGGTCATCGACGGCTCCCGTCAGCGAAAGGGCGCCAGGATAGCGCGCTCAGGGCTCGCCGTCCCAGTAGTCGAGATCGCTGTCGGCGCGGTGCACGCGCCGCCGCTGCACCAGCGGCCCGTCGGTGCCGGTGAAGACACCGTACTTGCCGGAGTCCGGGTACTCGCAAACCTCCGGCCGCTCCTGCGTGCTGATCGACAGGTACTTGATCGGCGCCTCCGAGGTGTTGACGATCTGGTGCGGATACTCGGGGCCGGGCGGGATGCCGATCACATCGCCCGTGCGGATCGGGATCGACTCGCCCACGACGCGCAGCGTGCCGCTGCCTTCGAGGATCACGAACATCTCTTCCTGCGCGTAGTGGAAGTGATAGGGGCAGGTGACTTTGCCCGGCGGCAGGATGTCGATGCCCGCGCCCAGCTTGCGCGCCGCCGTGCCCGGCGTGTTGGGGCCGGCCAGCCCCGCGTAACGCGCGCCTTCATAGCGCCCGCCGCGCGTGTGTGACTCGAACTCGACCTCGTTGAAGTTGCGGATCAGTCGGTCGCGCAGGGACATGGCGTTACCTCGTCTTGAACCGATACACCGCCAACGTGGCTCGCAGGCTGGGCGCAAAGGCGACCGGCTGGCCGTCGGCCAGCACGTGGCGGCCGGTGATGGTCAGGCCCACCTTGGCGGCCAGCACTTCGAAGTCCTTCAGCGTGCACAGGTGGATGTTGGGCGTGTCGTACCACTGGAACGGAATCACCTTGGACACCGGCATGTGCCCGCCCAACAGCGACAGCGCGTGCCGCCAGTGGCCAAAGTTGGGGAAGGAGACGATCCCCTCGCGCCCCACCCGCGCCATCTCGCGCAAAATGGCTTCGGCATCGTGCATCGCCTGCAGCGTCTGCGACAGCACCACGGTGTCGAACATGCTGTCGGCAAAGAGGCGCAGCCCGGCGTCGAGGTTTTGCTGGATCACGTTGATGCCCGCGGCCACGCATTCGGCCACGTGGTCGTCGGCGAACTCCACGCCGTAGCCGGCGCAGTGCTTGGTCTGCCGCAGGTGCGCGAGCAGCGCGCCATCGCCACAGCCCAGATCGAGCACGCGCGCGCCGGGCGCGACCCAGTCGGCGATCAGCGCGAGGTCGGGGCGCAGGGTCATGCGGGTGCTCCCGCGGCGGTGCGCAACCCATCCCCACCCCCGGCCCCTCCCCTTGAAGGAGAGGGGAGTTGAGCGGCAATGTTCTCGAAGTACGCCCGCACCACACGGTGATAGCGCGGGTCTTCGAGCAAAAACGCATCGTGGCCGTGCGGTGCGTCGATCTCGGCGTAGGCGACGTCGCGGCCGTTTTCAATGAGCGCTTCGACGATCGCGCGGCTGTGTTCGGGCGGAAAGCGCCAGTCGGTGGTAAACGAGGCGAGCAGAAACTTGCAGGTCGCCGGCGCCAGCGCGCGCACCAGCGAGCCGCCGGCCGCCCGCGCGGGGTCGAAGTAATCCAGCGCCCGCGTGATCAGTAGATAGGTGTTGGCGTCGAAGTACTCGGCGAACTTCTCGCCCTGGTAGCGCAGGTAGCTTTCGACCTCGAACTCCACGTCGTAGTGGAAGCGGTATTCATCATCGCCGCCTTGCAGCGCGCGGCCGAACTTCTCGGCCATGTCGGCGCCCGATAGATAGGTGATGTGCCCGATCATCCGCGCCACGCGCAATCCGCGCCTTGGCTTGACGCCATGCGCGTAGTAATCGCCGCCGTGAAAGTCCGGATCGGAGCGGATCGCCGTGCGCGCGACTTCGTTGAACGCGATGTTCTGCGCCGACAGCTTGGGCGACGACGCAATCGCCACGCAGTGCGCGACGCGCTGCGGGTAACGGATGCTCCAGTCGAGCGCCTGCATGCCGCCCAGGGAGCCGCCCATCACCGCGGCCCAGCGCGCGACGCCGAGCGCATCGGCCACGCGCGCCTGCGCATCGACCCAGTCTTCCACCGTCACCACCGGGAAGCTCGCGCCGTAGGGCTTGCCGGTGGCGGGGTTGAGCGACATCGGCCCGGTGGAGCCGAAGCAGGAGCCGAGGTTGTTGATGCCGACGATGAAGAAGCGTTCGGTATCGACCGGCTTGCCGGGGCCGACCATGTTGTCCCACCAGCCGATGTTTTTCGGCGCATCGGCGTACGTGCCGGCCACGTGGTGCGAGGCATTGAGCGCATGGCAGACGAGCACGGCGTTGCTCTTGTCCGCATTGAGCCGGCCGTAGGTCTCGATCATCAGGTCGTAGCCGGCGATGTTCGAGCCGTTGGCGAGCGTCAGCGGCTCCGCAAAGTGCAGAGTGCGCGGCGTGACGACCCCGACGGAACCGGACTTCGACATTCCTTCAATCACCCAACGAAACGATGCGGGCTTCACCGTTGTCGTCCCGGCCTGCGCCGGGGCGACGGACCATTTGCCATTTGCCGCCACCGCAAAAACAAAACCCGACGGGCGCGGGCGCCGAGTCGGGTTGCGGGCCGCCGCAAACGCGGCGGGACCGTTTAGCGGTTATGGGGCCGTGGCCCCGCGCCCGCAAGCTGGTCGGCAAATCGGCGCAAGGCGCGAAAGATAGGCGCGCGCCGCGGGGGTGTCAAACGGCGGGCGGCTTCTGCGCCAGCGTGAACAGCGCCGCATCGTCGGCATCGGCGTAGCCCGCGGCGAGCGCGGCGCGGAACATCGCGGCGGCTTCATCGCCGAGCGGCACCGGCACGTCGAGTTGCCGCGCGAGTGCCAGGGCCAGTTGCATGTCCTTGGCGAGGATCTTCGTATGCGCGCGCGGAGCGAAGTCGTCGGCCACCGCGCGGGCGGCGCGGTCGGCGCCGATCCAGCTCGCACCGGAGCTGGCGTTGACGACGTCCAGCATCGTGCGCGGATCGAGCCCCGCGCGCGCCCAGCGCAAACGCCTGCGCGGCGGCGGCGAGATTCACACCCGCCAACAGGTTGTTGACGAGCTTCATCGCCGCGCCCCGCCCTGGCACGGCACCGACGTGGAACACGCGGTCACCAAGCGCCGCCAGCACCGGCTGCGCCCAGGCATACGCCGCCTCATCTCCCGCCGCCATGATCGACAGCGTGCCCGCACGCGCCCGCGCCGGGCCGCCGGAGATCGGCGCATCGAGCACCTGCACGCCGAGGGCTGCGAGCCGTTGCGCGATAGCCGCGGCTTCCTGCGGCGCGATCGTGCTATGCAGGAGCACGGTCTGCCCGGCGCGCAGCGCCGTGTGCGCGGCTTGCGGCTCGGTGAAGAGCGCCGCCTCGATCTGCGCGGCATCGACCACGACGACGCAAAGCGCATCGACCGCGGCCGCAAGCTCCGCCGCGCTGCGCGCCACCGTCGCGCCGAGCGGCGCCTCCGCCTCGGGCCGCAGGTCGCGCACGGCGACGGCAAAGCCGCGCTCGCACAGCCGCGCCGCCATCGGTGCGCCCATGTTGCCTACGCCGATCACGCCGACGCGCATGATGGGCTACCGAGGCTCCAGGGTCAGTGTCGCCGCGGGGCGGGTGTTGCCGCCGCCGGCCAGCAGATCGACCCGCAGCCAGCGATCGAGCAGGTCGTCGTACTGGCGCGTGGCCAGGTGGCCGCTTTGTCCCGGCACGCCGATCCAGCGCGCTTGCACGCCGTCGGCAGCCAGGTCGTAGATCGCGCGAAACGATGCCGCGTGCGCGGTCGCGAGGGGCTGCTCGCCGCGCCGTCGCAGCGCACCGACATTGACGGTGTCGTTGTCGCCCGGCATCGCCGCGCTGCGGCCGAACCAGGCGCCGAGCAGCGGTGCCCTGGACAGCGGCCGGTGCTCCAACTGCAACTGGTGGACCTCGCCCCAGCGCAGCGACAGCAGATCGCGTCCGTCGGCGCCGAGTTCGGCGACCGTGGCGTCCAGCGTCTCGGCGGCGAGCGTGGTGCAGCTTTCCCGCCGTCCGCTCCGCTGGTTGTCGCACCAGTCGCGCGCGCGCGTCTGCCCGCGCAGCACGGCGAGCAGCGCTGCGTTCGCCTCGGGAAAGTCGGCCGCCAGATCGCCCAGATCGTCGTTAAACACGGCCGCGTGCAGCTTGCGCAGCCAGGTGTGATACAGCAGCGGCTCCGGCGCGTCGGCGCGCATGCTGCCGTCCCAGACGGTCAGGCGCTCCCACACCGTCCGCGCCGCCGCACTTTCCGGCGCCAGCGTCGGTTGAAGCGCGCGCAGCGCGTCGAGCATCTGGCGCGCGGCGAGCGAGGTCACATCGGCCTGGATGCGCGCGAACGATGCCGCATCGTGCTGCGGCCGCGCCGCGAGCAACTGCGCGATGCGCTCGGCCCGGTAGGCCGACGGCCAGTCGCCGGTCAGAAAGTGCGCGTAGCCCGGCGGCGTGATGTCGTTGTTGGCGGTGACGATGACGCCGGCGGGCGGATCGGTCACCTGCGGCAGGGCCTCCGGCGGCAGCCAGCCGGCCAAGTCGTAGCGCGCGTCCCAGCCGGGTGCGGGGGCGAGGCCAAACAAATCGTTGTCGGCGCGCCGCTGCGGGATGCGCCCCGGCGCGATCAGCCCGATGCGGCCGGCGCGGTCGGCATACACGATGTTCTGCTGTGCGAGCTCCCAGTCGCGCGTGGCGGCCACGAAGCCGGCGGCGTCCGTGGCGCGGTTGAAGCCGCGGATTGCCCGCGCACTGCGGTCGGGTGCGGCGAGCCAGGCCCATTGCAGCGCCAGCACATAGCCGCGGTCGGGCGCGAGCGCCTTGTCGGCCGCCTCCAGCACGCCCGACAGCACCGGCCCGTGGCGCGTGCTGCGCACGGTAAGCCGTACCGGCTCGGCCCCGCGCACGGCGATCGTTTCTTCGCGCTCATCGAAGCGGGCCGGGCCGGTCGGCGTCAGGTATTCGGCGGCATTGGCGGGATTCAGGCGCTCGATGAAGACGTCCTGTACGTCCGAGTGGGTGTTGGTGAAGCCCCAGGCGACGTTGCGATTGCGGCCGAGGATCACATAGGGCACGCCCGGCATGGTCGCGCCGAACACGTCCAGCCCCGGTGCGCGCAGCCGCGCGAAGTACCAGACCGACGGCGTGGTCATGCCCAGGTGGGGGTCGTTGGCGAGCAGCGGCGCGCCGCTGGCCGAGCGGTTGCCCGCAACCACCCAGTTGTTCGAGCCCAAGCCTTCGCCGGCGCCGAAGGCGGAGAGCAGGGTCGCGGTCGGCAGCGCGTTGTCGTTGCGCGCAGCGCGCGGGCCGAAGAGGCCCATGGCGCGGTACATCGCCACGAAGTCGGCCACCGCCGCGCGCGACACGTTGGGCGACGGCGGGCGGAACTCGTCGAGCTCCGCGCGCGTAAAGCGCGCCGCCAGCCGCAGCCGGTTCAGCTCGTAGCGCATCGAGGACGAGGACAAGTCCCAGGCCATCACGCCGGTCCAGGCAACGCTGTCGGCCGGCGTCCACGGCGCCGGCGCCGGCGCGCGCGTGAGCCAAAACTCCGGCGGCAGCGGGCCGCGCCGCGTTTCCAGGTAGGCGTTGACGCCGGCGGCGTAGGCCTCGGCCAGCGCGCGCTCGGGCGCGTCCATCGCCGCCACCGTGGCCTGCGCATGGCGATACAGGCCGAGCGTGCGTATCAGCTTGTCGGTGGGCAGCGCCGCGGGGCCGAGAATCTCCGCCAGCCGTCCCTGCGCCAGCCGGCGGTTGAACTCCGTCTGCCACAGGCGGTCCTGCGCATGCGCGTAGCCGAGCGCGAACAGGGCGGCCGCTTCGGTCGGGGCCTCGATGGTGGGCACGCCGTGCGCATCGCGCTCGATGGTCGCGCGCCGATCCAGCCCGGCGACGGCGACGCTGCCGTCGTGCTCGGGCAGCGAACCCCAGACGATCCAACCTGCAACACCGGCGCCGAACAACAACAGGCCGCCGAGCGCGACGGCCAGCGCGCGCAGCGCGCGCGTCATGCCACGGCGGCCCGGCGCTGGGCGCGGTCGAGCATTTCGCGGATTTTGAGCGGGTCGGTCTCGCGCAGCACGCGCGCGGCGAGCGCCGCAGCGCTCTTGCGCGAAATGCCGAGCACGCGCTGCTTGACCTGCGCGATGCGCGCCGGGTTCATCGAGAACTGTGTCAGCCCCATGCCGAGGAAAAGCTCGGTCAGCTCGATCTCGCCCGCCATCTCACCGCACACCGCGGTGGGCAGCTTGGCCTTGGCGCCGAACTTGAGCGTGCGCTCGATCAGTTCCAGCACCGCCGGGTGCAGCCGGTCGTACAGATGCGCCACGGTGGCGTCCGCCCGGTCGATGGCGAGCGTGTACTGGATCAGGTCGTTGGTGCCGAGCGAGAGGAACTTCAGCCGCTCGGCAAAGGCCGGCAGCGCAATGGCCGCGGCCGGCACCTCGATCATGCCGCCGACCATGATGCGGCCGTCGAACTTCTGCTTGCGCTCGGTCAGTTGCTCGCGCGCGCGGGCGACGAAGGCGAGTGTTTGCTCGACCTCATGCACGTGCGCCAGCATCGGCACCAAAATGCGCACGCTGCCCACGCTGGAGGCGCGCAGGATCGCGCGCAACTGGGTGAGGAAAAGTTCCGGATACGCCAGGCAATAGCGGATCGCGCGCAGGCCGAGCGCGGGGTTGCTCTCCGGCGTGGGCTTGCCGCGGCCCATGCCGAGGCTGTCGCGCGCGAACTCGTTTAACACCTTGTCGGCGCCGATGTCGAGCGTGCGGATCGTCACCGGCTTGCCCTTCATCGCCCGCGCCACCTTGGCGTAGGCCTCGAACTGCTCGTCCTCGCTCGGCAGCTCGTCGCGATTCATGAACAGGAACTCGGAGCGGAAAAGGCCGATGCCGTCGGCGCCGGCCTCCAGCGCGTCGCGCGCATCGTCGGGCAGGTCGATGTTGGCGTACAGATCGACCGCGATGCCGTCGGCGGTGCGGGCGATCTTGCCCTTGAGCTTCTTGAGCGCGATGCGTGCTTCGCCCTGCTCGCGTAGCCGGCGGCGGTACTCGGCGAGCTGGCTGGGGTCGGGGTTGACGACGAGGTGCCCGGCGTCGGCGTCGAGCACCACGAGATCGCCCTCGGCCACGGCGCCGCGTGCGCCGGCCGCGCCCAGCAGCGCCGGCAGCCCCAGCCCGCGCGCCAGGATCGCCGCGTGCGAGGTCGGGCCGCCGAGCTCGGTCACCAGGCCGGCGAGATCGACCTTGACGCGCTCTTTGAGGTGCAGCATGTCGGTCGGCGCGAGGTCGGTGGTGATGAGCACCAGCCGCTCGCCCTCGGCCGCCGTGCGCGGCAGCGCCACCGGCCCGCCGCCGGCGCCGGCCAGCCGGTGCAGCACGCGATCGACCACCTGCCGCACGTCCTGCGCGCGCTCGCGGAAGTAGGGGTCATCGATCGTCTCGAACTGTCGGCACACCACTTCAAGCTGGATGGTGAGCGCCCACTCGGCATTGATCAGCCGCTCGCGCACCAGCTCGCGCGGCACGTCGGCGAGCAGCCGGTCGTCGAGGATCGCTCGATGCAGGTCGAGAAAGGCGCGCGCCTCCGACGGCTCCTGCCCGCCGAGGCGGTCGCGCAGCTCGTCGAGTTCGGCGCGCACCAGAGAGAACGCGTTGTTCAGCCGCGCCACCTCGCGCAGCACGTCCTTGCGCTCGATCGCCACCTGCTGGATTTCCAGCTCGTGCGGCGCCAACAGGTGCGCGCGGCCAATGGCGATGCCGCCGCCGACTCCCGTGCCTGCGATTTCCTTGCCTGTCGCCATGTCCTTTTCCATTGGCCCGCCGCGCGGGTTAGTCCTCGCCAAACCCGCTGCCGATCAACTCGCCGATCGCCGCCACCGCGGCCTCGGCGTCCGCGCCCTGCGCATCCACCGTCACCGTGCTGCCCTGGCCCGCCGCCAGCATCAGCACGCCCATGATCGACTTGGCGTTGACGCGGCGGCCGTTGCGGGCGATGTGGATCTCACTCGCGAACCTGCCGGCCACTTGGGTCAGTTGCGCGGACGGCCGCGCGTGCAGCCCCAGCTTATTGCCGATGGTGAAGTCTCGCGTCACCATGTCCCTGCACCCGCCCGGCCTGGTTCTGCATCGCCCGCGCCGCCACCTGCACGATGCCCTGCGTGCCGCCGGCCAGCGCCTTGTCCACCGTCTCGGCCAGCGCGCCGTCGCGGTAACACAGCGCGCGCAGCAGCATCGGCAGATTGACGCCGGCGATGACCGCGACGCGCCCGGCCTCGGCCAGCTGGGTCGCCACGTTGCCGGGCGTGGCGCCGAACGCGTCGGTCAGCACCAGCACGCCGTGGCCATCGTCCACTGCGGCAACCAAAGCGCGCGCATGAGCGAGAGTCGCGTCCAACTCCGCGCCCGGCGCCACGTCCAGCACGCGCACCGCCGTGCCGGCGCGCTCCGGCGCGCAGGTGTAGACGTGCGCGCCGCCGGCGGCGAGCGCGCTCGCCAGCGGTTGGTGGGCGATGATGACGAGGCCGATCATCGGGCGGTGTCGTCGCCCCGGCGCAGGCCGGGGCCCAGTGTCGTTGCGCCAAGACACTGGGCCCCGGC